>JAZQUQ010000053.1:0-2522 GCA_045631365.1 Eubacteriales bacterium
AACGTACAACGGCGTACCGTAGGCTTCCGCCAAGGAAACCGTATCACAACCGCCGATCGTTAAATGTCCCTGTTCATTAATATCCAAACACAAAGAAATATCACTCGGATTCATCTCATTCAACCTCCTCAGGCGCACAAACCTCATCGATGATCTCGATCAATTCCTGCGCTCCTTCTCCGTTCACGGAAGAAAAGGGAATCGTCATCATGCCTTCATACGCGGCAAGTTCTTGACGGAGCTCTTCCTCACGGCGGAGGCGTTCCCCTTTCTTCAATTTATCCGCTTTTGTAAATACGACCAAAAACGGCAATTCATTGTCCACCAGATAATCCAGCATCATATAGTCATCTTTGGTGGGCTTGTGACGCATATCGATCAATTGGATCACCAAACGCAAATCACGGTCTTCGGCAAAATAGCCGTTGATCAAGTCGCTCCATCGTTTTTTCTCGTTCTGAGATACTTTGGCGTAACCGTATCCGGGAAGATCCACCAACCGCAAAGAGTCCAATCGATAAAAATTGATCGTTGCCGTTTTTCCGGGAGTCGCACTGGTGCGCGCCAGAGATTTACGTCCTAATATCCGATTGATCAGTGACGATTTTCCAACGTTAGAGTGCCCTGAAACGGCGATCTCAGGAAGATCCGCCGAAACAAATTGCGAAGCCAAACCGGCTGACGCTTCAAAAACGGCACTATGCGGATTCATGACGTCACGTCCTTTCTTATTAAGTCATGGGTAACTGTGTCGAGGAATCTTTGGAATGTATCGGCGATTGAACAAATTCCGGTTTAGAGGAAACCGGAATCGAAATCAATGCATTGCGCAACACTTCGTCCATGTGAGATACGGGAATGATTTGCAACGAAGTCTTAACCACCTCATCCACCTTTTCAAGGTCAGACGTGTTATCCTTCGGAATCAACACGGTTGTCATCCCATGGGTATAGGCGGCCATCAGCTTCTCCTTCAGTCCACCAATGGGAAGCACCTTGCCGCGCAAAGAGAGCTCGCCGGTCATAGCTACTTTGCCACGCACTTTGATACCGCTCAGTGCCGATAAGATCGCCGTTGCCATTGCTGCACCCGCAGAAGGACCGTCTTTCGGGACGGCACCTTCCGGCGCATGCAAGTGAATGTCACAATTGCGGTAAAATTCCTTGGGCAAATGCCATTCATCCGCACGAGACCGCACATAACTCACGGCGAGATGTGCCGATTCTTTCATCACATCACCGAGGGAACCGGTCAATTCCACCTTGCCCGTACCATTCAAAACCGCCACTTCGATCGGAAGCATTTCGCCTCCCACCGACGTCCAAGCCAATCCGTTTACAACGCCGACTTCGTCCGCATGAACATCCGAATCGATTTTATAACGTACCGGACCAAGAAATTCACTCAGATCTTTTACGGTAACGATGTCCTCACCGTCAATCAGGCGCTTTGCCGCTTGACGACAAATCTTACCTAGGCAACGTTCCAATCGACGCACACCGGCTTCGCGAGTGTATCCGCTGATCAACAGCTTCAGTTGTTTATCGGACAGCTTCAGCTGTTTCGGTTGTAATCCGTTCAGTTCCAGTTGCTTCTTCAAAAGATGACGCTTGGCAATTTGGAACTTTTCATCCGCTGTATAACTGGATAATTCCAGCACGTCCATGCGATCAAACAACGGGCCGGGAATCATGGACGGATCGTTGGCCGTGGTCAAAAACACGACCTTCGAAAGATCAAACGGTACCTCTACATAGTGATCGGTGAAGGCGTAGTTTTGTTCCGCGTCCAGCACTTCAAGCAATGCCGCGGAAGGATCACCGCGAAAATCATTTCCCATCTTGTCGATCTCATCGAGCAAAATCAAGGGATTGGCCGTTTTGGCTTGCTTGACAGCCGTCATAATACGCCCCATCATTGCGCCGATATACGTCTTGCGATGGCCACGGATATCCGACTCATCGCGAACTCCGCCCAGCGACACACGCACATATTCGCGCCCCATCGCCTTAGCAATGGATCGTGCGATTGACGTTTTACCGACGCCGGGAGGACCGACCAAGCATAGAACCTGTGCGCTGCGGCGTTCCGTCAGCTTCCAAACCGCCATCAACTCCAATATACGCTCTTTAATATCCTGCATACCGTAATGCTCTTTATCCAAAAGCTTTTTGGCAGCTGTCAAATTGGTTTTATCCTCGGAATACACGCCCCACGGCAAAGAAAGAACTGTATCCAAATAATTTCGAACAACCGTCGCCTCATGGGAACCAAGCGGCATTTTGGAAAGTTTGGAAACTTCCTTTAGCAATTTGTCGGATGTGCTTTCCGACAACGAGAGTGCCTGTATTTTCTTGCGATATTCATCCGCTTCCTCGATCGGGCTTTCTTGTTCCCCGAGTTCCTCGGAAATCGCCTTCATCTGCTCTCGTAAATAGTATTCCTTTTGATTTTGCTCGACTTGCTCCTGCACACGCGACTGAATCGTTTGCTCCAGCGCGAGGATTGCTCCCTCACGCTC
>JAZQUQ010000054.1:0-10233 GCA_045631365.1 Eubacteriales bacterium
CATTCCCAGCGATTCGTACCCTTCCCCGGGCTTGAAGCCGGTATCGTGCGGTGCGATTCCGAAGGTTTTGTAGAGGAAGCAATAAACGAAAATACCGAGAATACCGATGGCAAGTCCCGCTTTATACATATTAAATCCGCGATGCATGGCGGTTGTACCGGGGAGGAGTGCAGGCACCAAAAATCCCGAGAGAATTCCGAAGGTGATGGAGAGGATAATACCGAGAACGCTGAATTCCCCGATTTTCAGAGAGCTTCCCGGAGGATAGAAAAACAAAAAGTCGCTGATAAAGGGTGCCAGCGCGGTGGAGAACATTGCAATATGCAGATTGTCGCAGATCCGACGCTTGGTCAGTCTGCAGTAGACCAGAACCCCGATGAAGGGCGGCCACATATTGATGAAGTTCAACCCGTAGAAGCAATGGGCAATGACCAAAACGTACGCCGCAAAGGTGGTACTGTTGGCACGGGCGCGGCTGATGAGGAGGATCATCGTGCAGGCAAGTCCGCAAAGCCCCGCATTAAACATAGCAGCGGCAAGTCCGCCCACGGAGAAGTAGTCCGTTACCAATTTGGAGGGACCCGTGAAAATTTCCATCAGATTGTGCCAAAAAAGCTCCCCTCTCACACCCGTGATCGCCTGTGCGATGGGTGTTGCCACAAAAAAGGAGAGATTCAAAAGTATGATAAAACACTTGAAGGCAATGCTGTTTTCCTTCAACCGTTTTTCCGCCAAATGATTGGGGATATCGGTCTGACTCATAGTGAAATCCTTTCTTTCAAAAAATCCTATCTATTTTAGCATATTACGACAAAAAATGCAAGATTTTGAAAGCCGAAAGAAAACGCAAATCTCCGCGAAAATGTATGCAAAATCACAAAACGGACTGACGCGCCTCTGCACGTCGGTCCGTTTTTGTGTGAAATATTTTATTCGTCAAACAGGGGGGTGGAGAAGTACCGTTCCGCGGTATCGGGGAGGACGGTTACCACGGTCTTGCCCTTGCCAAGTACCTTCGCCAGCTTGATGGCAGCCGCCACGTTGGTTCCGCTGCTGATGCCGCACATGATGCCTTCCTTCGCGGCAAGTGCCTTGGAGATCTCGATGGCTTCCTCGTCGGTGATGATGCAGGTGTCGTCGTATATTTCGGTATTAAGGATTTCGGGAATGATGCCGTCGCCAATGCCCATCTGAATGTGGGTTCCGATGGAGCCGCCCGAAAGGATGGCTGCGTTCTCGGGTTCTACTGCCCAGATGGTCATGTCGGGGTTGGCTTCCTTCAGCACCTCACCGATGCCTGTAATGGTGCCGCCCGTACCGATGCCCGAGCAGAAACCGTGGATGGGCTTGCCGACCTGCTCTAAAATCTCACGTGCCGTATCCTTCCGCTGGATTTCGGGGTTGGCGGGATTTTCAAACTGCTGGGGAACAAACACGTTGGGGTCTTCCCTCTGCATTTTCAGCGCAAGATTGAGGCATTCCTCAATGCAGAGCCCGATATTGCCCGCATCGTGAACCAGAATCACCTCCGCGCCGTAGTGCTTCACCAGCTTTCTTCTCTCCTCGCTGACGGAGTCGGGCATGATGATCTTGGTCTTGTATCCGCGAACCGCACCCACAAGAGAAAGTCCGATTCCCTGGTTTCCGCTGGTAGGCTCAACGATAATGGTATCCTTGGTGATGATCCCCTTTGCCTCCGCATCACGGATCATGTTGTAGGCAGTACGGGTCTTGATGGAACCGCCCACGTTCAAGCCCTCGAACTTGACAAGAATCTCCGCACCATCCTCGGGAGCGAGATGATGCAGTCGAATCACAGGCGTATTGCCCATGGCTTCCAGTATATTATCACAAATCATTGGTATTATATCCTTTGTCATGTAAATTTAATCTATTATATCATATGCCAAAAGAGATTGCAATGTTTTTCCAAAAAAAGAAAAGGCGAGGGGGACCTTTTTGAGAAAAGATCCCCCTCGGACTCCCCCTCAAAAACTTTTGTACATTGTTTTTGGGGGATTATTATTGGGTGAATTTTGTGGTACTATCGCCACCCTCGTGGGATATCGTACAACCTAAGCTTCAGAAGTGCCGAGCTTGGAAGCGGACACTGTCCGCCCCCCTCGTGGGATATCTCCCCACTCAAGCCTCAGAAGTGCCGAGCCCACAAAGAATCCATTGGATTCTTTGGAAGAAACTTCGTTTCTTCATTGCCCGCGGGGGCTTCCCCGCTCATTTCATGAGGAGTTGGAGGGCATCTCGGATGATGTCTTCGAGGGAGGCGGTCTCGTCTGCGTTTTTCAGGGAGGCGGCAACCTCGGAACGGGAGTATCCGAGAAGAACCAGCGCCTCTCTTGCTTCCGCCAGCTTCGTGGATGCGGCAGGCTCCGTCTTCGCGGGGACTGCGTCTGCACCGTCAAAGGCAAGGGATGCAAAGGCAGGGAACGCTTTCGGAATCTTGTCCTTCAGCTCCAGCACCACTCTTGCCGCTGTTTTCGCTCCCACACCGGGCGCGCGGGAAATGGATTTGGCATCCTCCGCCGCAACCACCGCCGCCAGCTTTCGGGGAGTCAGCAGGGACAGAATCGCCATCCCCGCCTTGGGTCCCACACCGCTTACGCTGATCAGCAGGCGGAACATATCAAGCTCTTCCACCGTACTGAAGCCGAACAGCTCCACGTTGTCCTCTCGGACTGCCATGTGGGTGAAGAGCCGCACCGTTTCTCCCTCGATGGCACATCCGTCGGGGGAAAACTTCGGCGGAGGCAGCTTGGATATGGTGTTTGTCGTGGCGGTCAGCTTGTATCCCACCCCGCCGCACTCGATTACCACGGTGCAGGTCAAAGGATCGCACTCAAATATTCTGCCGTATAATGTGTGAATCAAAACAGGCCTCCTGATTGGCGATTATTTTTTCTTGCTGACACGAACCCACTTGCCTTTCTTTCTTGTCCAGCCGTAGTCCGTGTTCAGAACAAATGCAAATGCCGCAAGACCGATCAGAGAGAAGGTTACACCCTTTACAATCGCCTCGGATCGGTAAACCAAACGGATGTCGTGTTCTCCTGCGGGACAGTCGAATGCCACCACGGAGCCGTTCAGCACCGCTACGGTCTCAACCTGCTTGCCGTCCACGTACGCCTTCCAACCTTCGTCATAGGGGATGGTGGTGAAGACGATGCTGTCTTCCTCTGCTATGGTAATCTTGCCGTAGATCTCGTCATCCTTATCGCTGTACGCCGCCATATTGCCCTTCGCCAGCGCTTCAGCAGCCTCGATGAACGCTTCTTCATCGTAGTACCAGAAATAATGGGTATCCTTGTTCACATACAGGTTTTTCCCCTTGAGTGTGATCACCACCTCAATGTCGTCGCCCACCTCAAAGCTGCCAAGATTGAGAATGGAATGGGTCTCGTCCTTCATGTACTGACCCTTGTCCTTTCCGTTCACCTTCAGCTTGGTCTCACGGGGGTAACCGCTTGGCAGATAGAAATAAACGGGTTTGTCGTCCTCAATCGTTATGGTATAGGTCAGGGTCGCATTGCCGCTGTCCGTTGCCTCGTAGCCGTGGTGACCGACTACGTTCAAGGTCTTCACGCCCTTCAGCGCGGGTCCGCTCGTATCCACCATGGTAAACACAGCAGTCTCTTCTCCCAGCATGGCAGTCAGAACCTCGTTCATGTAGCGGAAAGGATCCACATAGCTTTCATCAATCATCTTGGTGGGATCGTTGGGATCCGGAACGGGAGCAAGGTCGTAGTTCAGAATATCGTCGTCCACTTCATAGGCAATGGACAGCGCATAGGGATTCTTGTAAACATCCAGATGATCCTCTGTGGTTGCAATCACCTCGTAAAGGCTTCGCATATAGTCTGTTACCGGCTTCTTTCCGCTTTGATCCGCAATGATGTACTTGATACCGAAGAGAGCGTCAAATACGGAAGTACCGCCGGCATATGCGGTCCAATGAGACTTGGAGGCAATACCGAACTGACCGAGGAATTTAATCGTACGGGCGTTCAGCGTAGAGGTAGAGTTGGTCACACCATTCAGATTCAGCGCCATGTTGTCGTTCTTCTTGCGGCGGTTCAAGGCTTCCGCCCGGTAAAAGGTATCGTCTTCAATGGCATCAACCGCAACTGCGTATTCGTCGATCATGCCGCGGTAGGACTCGCGTGTGGAAATGATGACGTCTTCATCCAATGCATACAGCATCACGACGCTGTTGAGAACCATTTCCAGACAGACAACCACACTCAGCACTACGGTAAGTGCCTTTTCGAACTTTTCGGTCGCCAAAGGAACGAGGACGGCATAGATCACAATAAACAGCAGGCTCGCCCACACCGACTTGAAATCGGAGAGATGTTCATAGTCCATAGTCTGCAGAATGATCAGAATAATCGCCCACGCGCCTGCGCACACGGCTGCTTTTTTCGCCCCCAGCTCCTTGATATGGGCAAAGGACTCTGCCGCAAGCCAGATCACAAGGAACACAAACAGGAAGGCAAAACGGGCATTCAGCCAGTTGGGACGCTGCATACCGTGCCAAACGAAGTCCGCAAGGCTGAAGTTAAAGCTGACAATAAAGATCAGGAGGAGTGCCCCGAAGCCGATCTTCTTTCGAACGGGGAAATGGGAATTGAAGAAATAAAGGGGCATCAGAATGGGCATCAGAATGCCGCAGTAGATAAAGGGCATACCTTCGGGACGAACGGTGTCGTAGGAACCGAAGAAGGTCTTTGTCAGAAGGTCAACAAAATCGAACAGCTGCTTTGCCTCATATTTCGGGTTGGAGAAGGAGAACTTACCGAAAGAAAGAGAGTAGTATGCGGGAAGCACGATCACCATGGAAATGGCAAGGGCAATCGCCGAAAACATCCCGATGCGAACCAAGGTACGGAAGAAATGGCTCTTCTCACGCTTGGGATTTCTCTCCTTGGGGGAAAGCATAAAATAACGGGCAAAGAAGTAGAGGAACACAAAAATGCACATCATGTACCCGATGTAGAAGTTGGACATAACACAGTACACCAGAGAAATCACGTACATCCGATATTTTCCCTCGGTGATCAGCGCCTCAATGCCCATTACAACAAGAGGAAGACCGATCAGGTTATCGATCCACATGATGTTGTGCTGCATAACCACGGCAAAAGCGGACAGCGCATACATGGTGGAAAACGCCACTGTAAGCGGAATCGACATTTTTCTCATTTTGGATAAGAAATAGCCGAACGTCAGTCCGCAGAAGCCTGTTTTCAGAAGGAAGATCAGCAAAAGGGCTTCCGTGATCATGGTCTTTGGGAACAGCGCAACCAAAAGGGAGAACGGACTAGACAGATAATAGGCAAAAATACCCATAAACTCGCCGCCCAGATTACGGTCAAAGGCATAGATAAGGCTCTCGCCTTCCACCAGAATGTCACGGAACTTTTCGAAGAAGGAAATGTACTGTGCATTCATGTCAAGGACAAGGATGGAGTTGGGACCAAAGGGCCACACTCTCACCGAAAGATGCGCAATGAACATCAGAAGGAGGGGAACAGCGAAACAGAGCGCCAGACAGAGCCGTGTCCGTTTCTTTTCTGCCGCAGCCTCCAGTTCAAGAGGAGAGAGCTCTGCCGGCGTTTTTTCCTCCGTGTTTTTCTTGAATAAATTTCTTATTTGCATACGTTTCACCAAATCTTTCTTGGGACAGGCACGGTTCAGACCGTATCTGCACCGTTTTTTTGTCCGGGAATAATCTTCTTAATGGATTTTTCCAACTTTTCTCTGGGAAGAGTCATGTCTCGTCCACAGCCTTGGCAGACAATCCGAATATCGCTGCCCGTTCGCACGACGGTAAACCGCTTCTCTCCGCAGGGGTGGGGCTTTTTCAGCTCCAACGTATCGCCCACATCAAATCTCGGAATTGTCACAAAAACCTCCCGATCAGCCTCAGATTTCGATCATTTCCTTGGGGCAGTTGGTCAGATTCCGCTTGCCGCCGGGGATGATGAACACCATATCCTCGATACGGCAGCCGTATCTTCCTTCCAAGTAGATACCGGGTTCTACGGTAATGAGCTGACCTGCCTGCAGGATGGCATCCCCTGCTCTGGGGGAGAGATTGGGAGCCTCGTGGATTTCAAGGCCCACACCGTGACCGAGACCGTGGCCGAAGCAGCCCGCATATCCCGCACAGTCGATGATATCTCTCGCCACCTTGTCGGTATCCGCATTCTTTACACCCTCGGTAACGGCATCCAATGCGGCAAGCTGTGCCTTCAGAACCGTGTCGTACAGCTTCTTCTGCTCTGCATCTGCCTTACCGATGACAATGGTTCTCGTCATATCGGAGTGATATCCCTTCACCATTGCACCGTAGTCCATGGTGAGGAAGCCCTTTTCCAGCTTTACGGGACGGGGCACACCGTGGGGACGGGAGGATGCGGTACCCGATACGCATACCGTATCAAAGGAAGGCTTGTCGCTTCCGTGCTTCTTCATGAAATATTCCAGCTCTGCGGCAACCTCAATCTCCGTCATATCGTAGGTGATGGTTTTCAGGATATGATCAAAGGCAGCTTCCGCAATCCGCTGAGCGGCGGTGATATACTCTACCTCTTCCTCCGACTTGAACGCACGGATCTGGGTAAAGGTGTTCTTCATGGGGATATACTCAATGGAGAAATCCTTCAGTCCCGCTTGGAACCGTTCGAGCCCTGAGCAGGTCAGGCACTCATCCTCGTAGCCGATGGACTTGATGCCCAGTTCCCCAACAATCTCGCTGACCTTGGGTTCACCGGGGAGGCATACCGTGCAATGCTCGGGATCCGCTTCCGCTCTTGCCGCCTCAATGTAGCGGAAATCCGCAAACACATAGGTTGTTTTCTTGGTAATGAACAGGTATCCGTCGGGGTTATCGAAAGCGGACATATAGAGATGGTTCTCGGGGGATGTTACGTAGATGGCATCCAAGCCCATTTCGTCCATTTTCGCACGGAGCTTTTCGTATCTGTTATTCATGGCAATACTCATTTCTGCACCTCATTGATTTCTGTTTTGGTTATTTTTATAATGCGGGATGGGTTTTCCGATATTTTTTCACATAAGGAACCTCAATCATTCGCTTGAAGCGGAAAAACAGGTTTTTCTTATCCTTGATGGGGGGGACGATGATGGTGGTCAGACCTGCACGGTTCCCTGCCGCCGCATCGGTGAGAAGCTGATCCCCCAGCAGCGCGGTGGAACGGGCATCCGCACCCATATCCTCCATGGCTTTCTTCAGTTTTTTGATGGAAGGCTTCCCTGCCTTGGCATACGCCACGTATTCCAGCTCTTTGTTGAAAAGCTCTACTCTCTCAGGGTCGTTGTTGGACACAAACCCCACCTTGATTCCG
Organism: Eubacteriales bacterium; assembly: GCA_045631365.1. Lineage (GTDB taxonomy): Bacteria > Bacillota > Clostridia > Oscillospirales > CAG-272 > UMGS1696. The sequence goes on from JAZQUQ010000054.1 coordinate 7,386, forward strand.
CTGCGGTACAGCATATGGAGCCAGGAACACACGCTGTCGGTGGGAACGGCATCGTCGTAGGTCACAAGGGTGTTGTCAATATCGCAGATCAAGTAGGAAATCCCCATACTTTTTAGAAGCTGCGGCGTCACGTCACGGAACGTTCGGCACATTCTGTCGGGGATCAGATATTTTTCAAGTATCAATGCTTTCTCCTCGGTTCTTTCGGGGGAATCTGTCCTTTTACCCAAAAAACCATACAGAAACCCCAGTTTATTGTACTATCAAAGTATATCAGTTTTTTCATTTCTTGTCAATGGATATTGCAAAAAATGCCATTGGCTCTGTTTTTTTCTCAAAAAACTTGACATCACATATAATTAATGGTACAATAATTTATATTGGGCTGTTTTGTTTCGATCTGTTCGCTTTTCCAAAGCTTTGGATTGCCCAATGACTTGGAATGACTCTGTTCCAAGCACTTTTACAGAATTCAATGAGGTATAATTATGATCATCATTCCGGAAAACTACAAGCCGAAGCTCTCTGTTTACGAAACACAGCGGGCAATCGATTTTATCAAGCGCACCTTCCAGACCAATCTGGCATATGAGCTGAATCTCCGCCGTGTATCCGCTCCCCTTTTCGTTGCGGAAAATTCCGGATTGAATGACAACCTGAACGGCTACGAGCGTCCTGTTTCCTTTGACATCCCCGCGGTGGGTGCCAACGTGCAGGTGGTTCACTCCCTTGCAAAGTGGAAGCGTCTCGCTCTGAAGAGATATGATTTCTACGTTGGCAAGGGTCTTTACACCGATATGAACGCCATCCGCCGAGATGAGGAAACCGACAACCTCCATTCCGTCTACGTAGACCAGTGGGACTGGGAAAAGGTGATCGATCGTGAAATGCGGACGGAAGACTATCTGAAAATGACCGTAAAGGGAATCGTCCGTGCCATCTACGACACCAACGAGGTGCTGAAGAGAGAGTTCCCCGCCCTTTCCTGCAACATCAGCCGCGACGTAACCTTCGTAACCACACAGGAACTGGAGGACCTCTACCCCGATCTCACCGGCAAGGAACGGGAGCATGCCTTTGTCAAGGAACATCCCACCACCTTCCTTATGAAGATCGGCGGCAAGCTGAAGTCGGGCAAGCCCCACGACGGCCGCGCTCCCGACTACGATGACTGGGAACTGAACGGCGACCTGATCCTGTGGAATGACGTCCTCGGCTCCTCCATTGAGCTTTCCTCCATGGGTATCCGCGTAGATGCGGAATCCCTTGACCGTCAGCTGAAGCTGGCAGGCTGTGATGACCGAAGAGAGCTTCCCTTCCACAAGATGCTTCTCAACGACGAGCTTCCCCTCACCATGGGCGGCGGTATCGGTCAGTCCAGACTCTGCATGCTGATGATGCAGAACGCGCACATCGGTGAAGTGCAAGTATCCATCTGGGATGCAAAAACCCTGGAAGCCTGCGAAAAAGCGGGAATCATGCTTTTGTAACCCATATTTTCACAAGAAATTCACCGTAACGGCAAACACCGATGAAATTCGGATGCTATACTACGAATTGAGGTAACGATGAATCACATGAATTCGGATGAATTCGATTTTGAGAATCGATTGATGACCTCGGGATACACTCCGGAGGACAGAGACAACGAAAACAACCTTCGCCCCCACACCCTTGACGAGTACATCGGTCAGGAAAAAGCGAAGGAGATGCTGAAAATCTACATTGATGCGGCAAAGCTCCGCGGAGACAGTCTGGATCACGTACTCCTGTACGGACCTCCCGGGCTGGGAAAAACCACCCTCTCCGCCATCATTGCCACCGAGATGGGCGTGAATTTCCACGTAACATCGGGTCCCGCCATCGAAAAAAAGGGCGACCTTGTGGCTCTGCTCACCAATCTCGGAGAGGGGGACGTGCTGTTTATCGACGAAATCCACCGTCTTTCCCGCACCTTTGAGGAAAATCTGTACTCCGCCATGGAGGACTACCGTGTGGACTTAATCCTCGGCAACGGCCCCTCCGCCCGCACCCTTCCCCTCAGCCTCAATCATTTCACGCTGATCGGCGCAACCACCCGTGCAGGACAGCTGACCAACCCCTTCCGCGACCGCTTCGGCGTTCTCCTGAAGCTGGAGCTGTACACACCGGAAGAGCTTGCCACCATTGTCCGCAGAAGTGCATCCATTCTTGATGTGCCCATCACGGAAGACGGTGCTTTGGAGATCGCTTCCCGTTCGAGAGGCACCCCCCGAATTGCCAACCGCCTTCTGAAGCGTGTCCGCGACTTCGCACAGGTCAAGGGAAATGGCAGAATCGACCTTGCCATCGCCCGGGATGCCCTCGGTATGCTGGATATCGACGAGCTGGGACTTGACGAAACCGACAGAAAGATGCTTGAGACCATCATCCGCTTCTACAACGGCGGTCCCGTGGGTCTTGAAACCTTAGCGGCAACCATCGGCGAGGAGGCGGTCACCTTAGAGGATGTGTACGAGCCGTATTTGCTGCAGCTCGGATTCCTCAGCCGTACCCCCAGAGGACGAATGGTCACCCGTTACGGCTACGAGCACATCGGCATCCCCTACCGTGAAACGGCAAAAAAATCAGAAGAACCAAACGGACAGATCGGGATTGAAGAAACCCTTGACTGATCCATCGTCACTCAAACTTATACAAAAGGAGAATCAACATGGCAATCGATATGACAGAAATCAAAGAACTGATCGAAAAGGTCGTAAAGAAGTTAGACGAAAAGAACATCACCCTTGAAAAGTTCTCGGCGGAACCCGTGAAAATCCTGGAGGATATTCTCGGCATGGACCTTCCCGATGACAAGCTCAACGCA
>JAZQUQ010000055.1:0-4957 GCA_045631365.1 Eubacteriales bacterium
AAAGTTTTCTTTCCCCCACAAAACACCCCCTTACAATTCCGCGCTGCCCTTTAAGGTTTGGGCGATGTTTTCTTTGAGGATTTGACGGGTGGGGAGAACGGTTCCGGCAACAGCGGTGAGGAGCGCCAGTCCGTGGAGGGGGATGGTGCCGAGGAGGAGGAGTCCCGTCATGGTACAGTAGGTGACCTGCATGTCTTTGACCATAGCGAGCATCTGGGCGAGAACCTGCTTGTCTCCGGCAAAGTCAAACCGATACATATTGGCAAGGTTGGCACAGTAACCGTTGATGCAGAGGATGGCAACAATGGCAAGAGCCACGGTGATGCCGATACTCAACAGCTGTCCCACGTAAAGGTCGGTGCGGGTGGTCTTTTTGATCGCCTTTTCGCTTGCCCCCATCTGACGGAGGGTGCAGAATTCCTTCCGCTGGGCAAGGATGTTCTCGCTGGAATGGTAGTAGTCCAGCACGCACATGGCAACGTACAGCATCACGAAGAATGCCGCGGTGACCGCGTTCTCCAGCGTCTCCATTTTCGTCGCCTGCAGCCGTTCCGTTTCGTAGAAGGTCGTCTTATAGCGAATCAGACTGACGTTGTTTGAAATCTCGTCACACAGCGCCTGATATTCCGCATCGGTCAAGCCGTCGTCAAAGGTGAAATAGACCCCTTTCCGCAGCTCCGCGGGGAATCCGTCTACCTTTTCGCCCGTTTCGGCGGAGAGGATCACGCAGCCGTTGACCATAGCCACGTCAAGCCCTTCCACGTAATTTCCCGAAATCACGGCACAAACGGTCACCTCAATGGACTCTGCGTCCGCGTTTTTGCGAATGCGGAGCGTGTCCCCCGCGTGGTAGTGGGAGTCGTCGTTTTTCCATGCGTTGTCTACGATGATGATCCCGTTTTCCTCCGTATAAAGACGGTTCACATCCCCGTCCAGCGTCCGTTCCACAAGGAAGGGGAGGAGGGCAGGGTCGCAGTAGTACGGGGTGAATTTGGCGTAAGCCCCGTTTTCGAGGATTTCCCTGTAGTGTGCACGTGCTTCATAAGAATCGCTCTCGTGGACGTGGGTGGCACTATAGAACGTACGGTATGCATCGTCGGTGATGTCGGAACGGTCCTCCGTTACCAGCATCTCGATCTGATTGTCGTTGAGAAGATAGGCGGTCTCGCCGTACTCCTCAACCCGAATGCCCGTGCGGATTCCGCCAACCGCTTTGACACCGTCGAGGGAGGCGAGGAGCTCGAGATCGTCCACGTGGACGTAGCCCCGCCAGAAGCCGTCCTCGTACCCCGCAGTATCTGCTGCACCCATGTAGCCGTCATAGCCCGCGAAATGGGTCTTCGTATAAAGGTGGGCGGCATACTCGTCGATAAATCCCGTGAGGATCAGATTGTTCCCCACAAAGGCGGCACAGACAATGCAGATGACCGAGGTGGCAAGAGCGGGGATGATCTGCCGTTTCACCTGACGGATGGACTGGAGAAATGCCGCGTGCCGTACCTTGTCCTTCGCCTTTTCCAGGAAGCGGGAGGAGTTGCGGACAAAGGGAATCTTCGCCGCCGTGCTTCCTCGTACCATGGGATAGGGGAATTGGCTGAGCATCTTCTTCATGGTGAGGGAACAGAGGAAGGTGAGGATCAATATGTACCAAATGGCGTACTTCACAAGGTTTCCTTGGGGAATCTGCATGATGACGGGAAGGTTGAATTCCAGTCGTGCCGCGTTGTACTGCTCCGTATAGAGCCACGCCGCCCCCATGGAGATCAGCACCACGGGAATCATGGAGAGGACGGTGATAAACAGCACCTGTCCGATCACCACGCCGAACAGATGGCGCCGTTTCGCACCGTATGCCGCAAGAATGCCGTATTCCGACACGTGCCGTTCGGTGTAGTTGGTCATAAAGGAAGCCATAATCAGCGCCGCAATGACCACACCGCCCATGGATGCCACACGGTTTTCGTCCAGCTCATTCCGGACGCGGTATCCCGCAGCTTCGATGTTGATGAAATCTCTGTACATCCTGCGCTCGGTGTCCGCATCCCGATTCACCGCCTGAACCTCGGTGTCCAGGATTTTTTGTGCGTGGATGATCTCACCTGCAAGGGTCGCCGCACTTCGGTCGCTCTCTACGGTGATGGTCAGGAATACGTCGTAGACCACCTCGTTTCCCGTGGCTTCTTGGATTTCAGCCCCCGTCTTCTCGTTGACGAAAACGTAGGGTGACTCCTCGTCGGTGCAGTTGTAAAGCCCGCCCAGCGACATGGAACGGTAGATAAACTCCGCGCTGTCGAAGTACATATCCTGTTCCTTGCCGAGAATAAGAAAGCTGTGCCGGCTGTAGATGTTCCGTGGGACGATGATCTCGTTATCCTCGGGGAGATTGCCGTGGGTAACGCCGATCTGCATGAATCGGATGACGTCATCGGTCAGCACCGCCACCTTTCCCACCGTGGAGGAATCCACCGAGGACTCCATGGTGGCTATGACGGGGATGATGATGCTGTCTTTGATGAGCCTGTGTCCCGCGGCACCTTTTGCCTGCTGTTCGCTGACCCCGTAGAACATAATGTGATGAGCGCCCCCCGGCACCGCGGAGATGCTGCTGAGAATATGTGCCTCGTTGAGAATCAGATTGATGAAAACAAAGGAGAGCATGACGATGGAGACCACGAACATGGATCGGTAGGACCGTTTTCTCCTTAGGATCTGTGCTTTGGCGTACCAGAACACCTTCTTGAAATACCCCAAAAGGAGCTTCATGAGATAGGAGAGGGTAATGGGGTTCTCCCGCTCGGGGGCTTTGGTAAAATAGACTTGAAACTTGCTGCTCACAAGTATCCTCCTTTCGTTTATCGGTGGGAAAATCCCTTATTTTTTCTGAAAGGTCTGTGTTTTTCCGTTCTCCCTGATCGGAGGGGAAAAAGCATGATTTTTATACCATTTTTCTGTGTATTTTACGGTTCCGAAAAAAATCTTGAAAAAATATTTGAAAACTTTTTTCGGTGCGAAAGACGAGCGTTTTTTCTATTCTATATAAATATTATACCATGAATTCTCGAAAAAACAATACGGAATTATTGTATTATTGCCAATTTTTTGTAAAGAAAGAGAATGGGTTTGCAGGAAAGCTTAACACAATAAAACGACACAAAGTGACAAAACTGCACACAAAACAGCCATCTAAACATAACGCACTTTTTATGGTGTTATAATGTATCCAACATCATCCACTCACTCAGAAAATATTGGAAAAAGGAAAGGTCGGTGATATCATTGATCAATCAACAGACAGTGCATCGCATTGTGAAAAAAACAGAAAAAACGGAACAAGGGGAGGTTGAGCTTACCTATGTTCTGACGGAGACACATGGGATCGGCGCATTTGGGTCTGTTTATTCCGTGACCGTTTCCATTCGGAAGGGGTCTTACGTAGAAGAGCAGACCGCGTACGACGTTTCAAGAAAGAAAGAGAAGGCAGTCGAAATCTTTGAACTGCTGTATCGGAATACCGTAACTCCGTGTACATTAATCGATGTGCTGACTGACATTCTTTGATTGTTCGGTTGTAAGATTTCCGATTGAAGAGTGCACCTATTGATGTGGGACAGTTTTTGCATAAGTAAGAGGAATTCTTATGCGGAAGCTGTCCTTTTTCTTTGCTTCCGTATTGACAAATGAAGAAAAAAAAGGTATAATATCCCAAGCGGAAAACACGGGATCAACGGACCGATCTCCGTGCATATCTGGCCAAAAAGCTCAGTCAACAGTTGGCGCGCACGTTTGTGCAGGGCTTGCCTCAGATTTTCTGTGAATTCAGATTTATGAGGTATTCATATGAAACAGACACCCCAACCCAATCGTTCCGAACAAGTCCGCACGCTGACCCTTGCCGCGGTATTCACGGCGTTGATCTGTGCTGCAACCATGGTGATTCAGATTCCGTCCCCCATGACAGGGTATGTGAATCTGGGGGATGCCGTCGTTCTTCTTGCCGCTTTTCTTCTTGGTTTTCCCTACGGTGCGGCGGCTGCGGGCATCGGTTCCGCAATGGCAGACGTATTCACAGGCTATCTTCACTATGCACCGGGCACCTTTTTGATTAAGGGACTGATGGCAGTCATTGCAGCGTTGATTTATCGTCGCTGCCGCAGAGCAGGCGTTTCCGTTCCGATTTCAGCCGCTCTTTCCGGAATCGCGGCGGAGATCATTATGGTGGTGGGCTACTTCCTGTACGCGTGGCTCCTTCTCGGACACGGTCTGGCTGCTGCGTCCAGTATCCCCGGCAACGCGGTACAGGGAATCGTGGGATGCGTCATCGCCGCAATCCTCGGCACACTCCTTGAAAAAACCAAGGCGGGAAAGGGAAGACTTTAATCCGCGGGGACAATTGAATATTTGACTTTCAAAAAACATGGACATTCCATTTTGTCGATACGGCAAGGGGATGTCCTGTTTTTTTGTCCGAAAATTCCCCCGAAAAAGAAAATTTTATAAACCGTGTATGATTTCAGGGGAATCACACCAAAATAATACAGAAAAAGAAGACAGTGCTGCGAGAAAGGCGGAAAAAAGAATGAAACACGTTACCTATACCGTAACCGACGAAAACGGGATTCACGCCCGTCCTGCGGGGATTATTGTGAAAACGGCAAAGAATTTCACCTCAGCGGTTTCCATTGAAATGAAGACGGAGGGGGGCGAATGCAGAATTGCCGATGCCAAAAAGCTGTTCGCCGTTATGGGGCTGGGCGCGAAACAGGGGACCGTTCTTACCGTCACCGCTGTGGGAGAGGATGAGACCGAAGCTGTTATGCAAATGGAGGATGCCATGAAAAATGCGGGGCTGTGACCGTCTCTGACCATACAAAAGCCAAAGAAAGGAACGATCGGAACAATGGAGACTTTATACGGGAAACCCGCGGCATCGGGAATTGCCAAGGGAAGACAAGTCGGA
>JAZQUQ010000056.1:0-8688 GCA_045631365.1 Eubacteriales bacterium
AACCTCCTCCTGGACCCCTACTTCACCGCAAAGATTGCAGATCTCCTTCCCGGCTGGCGTAACGTTGTAGCTATGGCAGCGATGTCCGGTATGCCCGTTCCCGCATTCTCCTCTGCCCTGTCCTACTACGACGGCTACCGCTGCGACCGTCTCCCTGCAAACCTCCTTCAGGCTCAGCGCGACTACTTCGGCGCTCACACCTACGAAAGAGTTGACGCAGAACGCGGCGAATTCTTCCACACCAACTGGACAGGCCACGGCGGCGACACCGCAGCTACCCAATATACTGTTTAATTCACCTTTATAAGGGGGAAAGAAAACTTTTTGAGAAAAGTTTTCCTTCCCCCGCCCCCCCATCCTTTCAAAAACTTTTCAATATTGACAAGGAAATGATGTGGGGCAAATGAGTTTATTATAACACTGAGATTTATCCGATCAAGTTATTAAATCAAACACCGTCAACACGGCAAATGAGGTATTACTATGAAAATTCGTGAAAATTGCAAATACAGCATTGTTGTTCCCACTTCCATGGGTGTACGTATCTGCCCCATGAACGGTCAGCCCGTACAGTCCTCCGACACCTTCTTTATGCAGGCTACCTCTGCGGAATCCAACGTGATCTCCGTTGCGGCTTACCTTGGTATGAAGACAAAGGTTCTCACCACATTCGTTAAGGACAGCCCCATTGCGGACTTTATCAAGCGCAATCTCCGTTCCCGCGGTATTGACTACGAAGGTGCGGAAGTAGAACAGGGCGATCCCTGGGGTTACCGTCACCAGTTCAACATTGCGGACAGCGGCTACGGCACAAGAGGTCCCCGTGTATGCAACGACCGTGCAGGCGAAGTTGGTCGTACTCTGAACGTAAAGGATTTCGACACCGACCGTATTTTCGGCGAGGAAGGCGTACAGATCCTCCACCTTTCCGGTCTGATCGGCGCGCTCTCCCCCGAAACAAGCGAATTCTGCCTTGAACTGGCAAGAGCGGCGAAGAAGTACGGCACATTGATCTCCTTTGACCTCAACTACCGTGCGTCCTTCTGGAAGAACCGTGAAGCGGAGCTTCGTGAAATCTTCACCGAAATCGCATCCATTTCCGACATTCTCGTTGGTAACGAAGAAGACTTCCAGCTTGCTCTCGGCATTGACGGTCCCGAAGCGGGCGGTAAGGACCTTGCTTCCAAGATCGAAAGCTTCAAGGGCATGATCGGCTGCGTAAAGGCAAAGTTCCCCAACGCTTCCGTTTATGCGACCACCCTCCGTCAGGTAATCAGCGTAAACAACCACCTTTGGGGCGCGATCCTTCTGGACGGCGAGCAGTGGCACGTTGCGGAACCCCGTGAAATTCAGGTTCTCGACCGTATCGGCGGCGGCGACGGCTTCGTAGGCGGTATGCTTTACGCCATCCTCAAGGGTTGGGAAAGCGAAAAGTGGGTTCAGTTCGGCTGGGCATCCGGTGCAATGGCAACCACATTCCTCACCGACTACGCACAGCCCGCTGACGAAGAACAGGTTTGGTCCATCTGGGGCGGCAACGCAAGAGTAAAGCGCTAATGCCCGGCGGACAGTGTCCGCTTCCAAGCTCGGCACTTCTTCAGCTTGAAAGAAGAGATCTCCCACGAGGGGAGAGAAAAACTTGTAGGGACAGACGTCCCCGACTGTCCGTTCTTCCAAGTTCGGCATTTCTTCAGCTGAATGGGAGAGACCTCCCACGAGGGTGGAGTTTGCGTCTGTTTCCATACTTGGTAATTCTCCACTTGTTCCCTTTTATCAAAGTTTTTTGAGAGAGCTCGAGAGAACTTTTTGCAAAAAGTTCTCTCGAATTACTTTATATAGGAGTTAGTTATGAAATCTGTTGTACTGGACGGATTTGCGGTGAATCCGGGGGATTTGAACTGGGATTTTCTCGCGAATTTCGGTGAAGTTTTTGTATATGACAAGACCCCTGACGAAAAGGCGGCGGAGGTCATCGGGGATGCGGAGATCGTATTTACCAACCGTGTGAAGATCACGCCCGCCGTCCTTGATTCTTGTCCTAACATCCGCTACGTATCGGCTCTGGGCACGGGATACGACATGATCGATGTTCCTGCCTGCCGTGCGCGAGGGGTAGAGGTGTGCAACGTGCCCGGATATTCCACCATGTCCGTTGCGCAGACCGCCTTTTCCCTTCTTCTTGCACACGCCTTCGATCTGAACGGGTATGCGGGGCTGGTGAAAGACGGAAAATGGACGGGAATGCCCGGGGTGATGTACCAGAACATTACGTTCCGCGAGCTTGCGGGAAAGACGGTTGGCATTTACGGCTGCGGAGCCATCGGTGCCGCGTTCGGTCGGATGTGTATGGCTTTCGGGATGAAGGTTCTTGCCACACGACGGAGCAAAACCGACGGATGCGAGGACGGAATCACTTATGTAACGGCGGATGAGCTTCTACGCGAGAGTGATTTTGTGTCGTTCCACTGCCCTCTCACCGATGAAACGAGGGGGATGGTCAACAAGGCATTTATCGCGAAGATGAAGGACGGTGCGATCATCATTAACACCTCCCGCGGTGCGGTTTTGAATGAGGCAGACGTTGCGGATGCGCTGAACAGCGGCAAGCTGGGCGGTGCCGGGGTGGACGTTCTTGCGGTTGAGCCTGTAAGGGAGGACAATCCCCTGCTCTCGGCGAAGAATACCATTATTACGCCCCATTGCGCGTGGACTTCCATTGAAGCGAGACTGCGGCTGCTGGATATTCTGGATGCCAATCTGACAAGCTTTGTTGAAACGGGGATGGGGATCAATCGAGTTGGGGTGTAAGAAGCTCAAAGCATATTTTTCACTCTCCCCTCTTGACAAAACCCACCAAATTATGCTATAATCATACCGAACAAACGCAGGGGTGCCTCTGGCTGAGACGGAACACGATTCCGAACCCTTTAAACCTGATACGGATCATACCGGCGTAGGGAGAATTTGTTTGTACGGTACAGGCCTTTATAATATTAGTACCATACACATATTCAAGCTCACAAATCCGCAGTCGTTTGTACTGCGGATTTTTTATTTGAGTTTGCATCAACTGCCTTTTGCACCGTACGTGTTTGTATCTTTTCATCAACGAAAGGCTTATTTACAATATGTCTGATATTATTCTTATACGCAGCAGGAAGGTTCGCCTTCTTGTGGAAAGCGCTGTTATGGTGGCTCTTGCCACGGTGCTCAGTCTCATTAAGGTCTACGAGGCTCCCTTCGGCGGGTCCGTGACCCTTCTCTCCATGGCTCCCGTTATCATTCTTTCCATCCGTCATGGGCTGAAAGTGGGGCTTTCAGGCGCTTTCGTGTACTCCATTCTCCAGCTCATCCTCGGGCTGAACAGCGTGGCATGGGTTCCCACCCCGGGGGGGATTGTGCTCTGCATCCTCTTTGACTACCTCCTGCCCTTCACCCTTCTGGGGCTTGGGGGAATGTTCCGCAATGTGTCCTTCCTGCAGCAGATCACCGTCCGCGGGAAGACCGTTTCCCTTCCCCTTTACGCCATTCTCGGCCCTCTTGTGGTAGTTCTCCTCCGTTTCTTCTGCCACATCCTTTCGGGTGCGGTGATCTGGTATGCTCTGGATCTCGGGTGGTATGCCGACGATCCCACCCACATCGTCCACCGGTACGGTGCGTGGATGTTCTCCCTTGTGTACAACAGCAGTTTTATGATTCCCGAAATCCTTGAGACCCTCATTGGTGTTCCGCTGCTGATTTCTGCGCTGAAACGGTTTAAGATTCGATAAACAAAAGCTCTCCCGAAGAAAATCCGCATGGGATTCTCATCGGGAGAGCCATTTTTTCTGTTTTGGGTTTTACGCCCGTGCTTCTTTTCTTGCTTCGTCGATTTCTTCAATCTCGAACACAAACTTGTTTCCGCAGAAACGGCAGTTGGTCTCGATGGGTTCATTGGATTTGCGAAGCTCGTCCATATCCGCTTCGGAAAGTCCCACAAGTGCAATCTTGTACTTCTCTCTCTCGCAGGTGCAGCGGTATTCCGCATCAAATTCATCGAACATTTCGAATTCAATGCCGGAGAAGACCATAGCGATAATCTCTTCCCCTGTTTTGCCGTCGGCGATCAGCTTGGAAACGGAGCCAAGCATATTGATGTTGGTTTCAAGGGCATCTACCGTTGCGTCGTCGTAGCCGGGCATGAGCTGGAGGAGGAATCCACCCGCCGCAAAGCACATATTTTCCTGATCCACACGGACTCCGAGGGCACAAACGGTGGGAGTCTGCTCGCTGTTTACGAAATATTCGGTAATATCCTCCGCAATCTCACCCGAAACGATGGGAGACACGCCGATATAAGGCTCGTTCAAGCCAAGGTCCTTGATGATGTACATGGTACCCGCACCCACGGCACCCCCTACGTCCAGCTTCCCTGCCGCATTGGGGGGAAGCTCTGCATCGGGATTTTCCGCATAGCCGCGGACGTTGCCCATGTAGTCGCTGACACACACTACCATACCCGCAGGACCGTCACCGCGGAGCTGGAGAGTCAGGGTATTGTCCTTATCCTTCAACAGAGATCCCATGAGAGACGTTGCGGTCAATGCACGACCGAGAACGGCGGTCATGGTTTTGGATGTATGGTGGATTTCACAGGATTTCTTCACGATAGCGGTACTGTCGATGAAGAAAATACGGGCGCTGCCGTCCGACGTAATGGCTCTTTTAATCACGGATGTTTTTTCAGACATGGTTTCTCTCCGATTATTCTCAATATTTTACAATCAGTTTGTCTATGGTATATGCTCCTCTTTGACGGAGGACGGACGACGGACTTGAGCCATCGTTCACGCACTCTCCCCCGGTCATCTTCGATGACAGCCCCCTCCCGGAAGGGGCCGGTAGAATGGCGTTCGTTGGGTTTACAAAGGGGAGTTTTTATTTCGATCACTACATTATACCACCAAATCCCAATATTTGCAAGGGCTTGGGTGATTTTTCACGGATATCATATAATAAACTGGTCGTTGATCACCAGACGGAAGGTGAGATTCAGCTTTTCTGCCGCCTTCTTGCAAAGGAGCATACGGCTGAGGAAGATCTCAAAATATTCCGAAATACTGCTGTATTGGGAATCAAGACGCAAAGACAGGGTGATCTCCGTCTTGTCTTCGTTCAACGTAAGCTTGGATTCGCTGACGGAGTAGTTCACTCTGTCGTGGATATCGAAGGTGGAGACGTCGTCATTTCTCACCCTGCTCCGACGGACGTCCGATTTATCCGCAAGAAAGAGTGCCGCGGAAATAGCATTGATGGGGACGCCCGTGCCCTCATCGTGGTTTCCGATGGCAGTTACGATATCCGCAATATCGGCAGGGGACATATTCAGTCGGTCAAGAATACGGAACGCCATGACCGCACCGCTTTGGGAATGCTCCGCACGGTTTACGAGATTTCCGATATCGTGAAGATACGCCGCGATTTTCACCAGCTCCACGTCGTGATCGGAAAAACCGAGGCTTTGAAGAATCTCTCCCGCGCATTCCGCCACTTTTGTCACATGGGCAAAGCTATGCTCCGTGTATCCGAGGGCAGTAAGGGATTCGTCAGCCTTTTGTATATAGGTGCGGATCGTCTCGTTCCGCTTGATTTCTTCAAATGTAATCATTTTAATACCTCATTTGTCACCGTAGGTGACATACAACGCGTGAAACAGATCAACTTTAAGTTAAATCTCAACACAACTTTCACGCTAAGCTCCTGTTCATTGATATCTTGAAGCAGTATCGCTTACCTCTTCCGCAAGGGCAAGGATCTCCTCCGTGGTCAGCGTTTGTTCCGTCATCAGGTCGGTCAGCTTCTTCACAGCATCGGAAAGACGCTTTTCCGCTTTTTTCCGTGCCTTCTGCTGCAGGTCTTCCGCTGTGGGTTTGTTCTTCTTCGGCTTCAGACGGAGTCCTTCCGTGATCTCTACCCCTTCTCCCGTTATGAGGTCAAAGGATGTGCCGCTGTAGGGCAGTTCCACTCGGTACCCTTCCTCGGAAAGCTCCTTACCGAAGGCCTCCATACTTTCATGCTCTCCGTGATTCAGGAATACTGCGGACGGCTTTGGGGAAAAGGCTCCGAGCCAATTTTTCAGCCCGATCTTATCGGCATGGCCGCTGATTCCCGCCAGATATCCCGATTCACAGCAAACCTTGATCTGCTCATTGAAGAGATTTACGGTCTTTGCCCCGTCGTAGATTTTTCTGCCAAGGGTGCCCTCTGACTGATAACCTACAAAGAGAACAAAGCTCTCCTTCCGCCACAGATTGTGCTTCAGATGATGACGGATTCTTCCCGCCTCGCACATTCCGCTGGATGCGATGATCACCTTGGGCTCCGGATTGGTATTGATGGCTCTGGATTCCTCTGTGGTAACGGAAAGGCGAAGTCCGTCGAAGGCGATGGGATTGATCCCCTGCTCCGCAAGCGCTCGCGCTTCTTTGTCCAGATAGTCCGTATCGCAGTTCATGAAAACTTCCGTTGCTTCTGCCGCAAGGGGACTGTCCACGTAGACGGGGAATCCGTCGTGTCCCGTCACAAGCCCCTTCTGCTTGATCTCACGGATAAAGTAAAGCATCTCCTGGGTTCTGCCGATGGCAAAGGACGGAATGAGGACGTTCCCTCCTCGGTCAAGAGTTCGCTGAATGCAGTCTGCCAGCGTACCGATATAATCGGGAGTTTCTTCCCCGTGGATACGGTCTCCGTAGGTGGTTTCGATTACAACGTAATCCCCCGATTCCACGGGAATGGGGTCCCTGACAATGGGACGGTTGGTATTCCCCACGTCGCCGCTGAACACAACGGTTCTCGTTTCCCCGTTTTCCGTCATGGTGAGCTGAATGGAGGCGGAACCGAGCAAATGTCCCATATCGGAAAAACGGGCGGCAATCCCGTCAAAGAGAGAAACCGTCTCTCCATAACGGACGGGCTTCATCAGACGGAGGATTCCCGCTGCGTCCTTGGTATCGTAGATCGGCTTATACTGCTTTTTTCCCGCCCGCTTGGATTTTCTGTTTTTCCACTCCGCTTCGGTCTCCTGAATGGATGCGCTGTCCATCAGCATGATTTTGCAAAGCTCATGGGAAGCACCGGTCAGGACCACAGGGCCTCTGTATCCTTTTTTATAAAGGAGGGGCAGTTTTCCCGAATGGTCAATGTGTGCGTGGGTGAGAAGGACGCAGTCGATTTCCTTTTCGCGGAAGGGAATCTCCATATTCTCAAAAATATCTGCCCCCTGCTCCATCCCGCAGTCGATGAGAATTCTGTGTCCGCCGCATTCTACAACGGTGCAGCTTCCCGTTACCTCATGGGTTGCCCCGATAAACGTGATTTTCAATGTCTTGCCTCCATCCTTACAGGTTACTGCCTATATGATATCACAGATTGAAACGTAATGTCTTAATTATATGTAACAAATAAGTGAGAAAATTCAAAAACTTCCGGAAAGAAGCAAACGGACGGGCGATTTTGGTCGTTTTTTCCTTTCTTGAAGCCCTTATCGGCAGGTTCCATAAAAGGAAAACAAAAAAATTGTAATAAATCCCGAATTTTTTTTGAAATCTCGGAACTTTCTTGAAACCACACCGTCTAATGGTGCGTAAAACAGTTGACGGAACAGCCAATGCTGTGTATAATATTCTTTGGCGGATTTGATAATAGTATTGATCAAAGGATTCTGTCAACACAAAAATAATTTTATTTCATTCTGAAAGGAATCAAAAACATGATGAAGCGCATCTCTTCTATTCTCCTCGCACTCCTCCTCTCCACAGCAGTTCTCGCATCCTGCGGCAAGAACAACGAAACAAAGGAAACCAATGCAGCGGAAACCAACGCTCCCGAAACAAGCGTAACCGAAACAAGCGTAACCGAAACTGAAGCTCCCGAAACAAATGCTGCGGAAGAAAGCACAACTGCTCTTGACGCAAAGGCTGCTCTCGAAGGTCTGTTCGATGAATTCCACAACAAGCTGGCTCCCGCGTACGGTGTTGAATCCGGTGAAGAAATCAAGGGCGCATACGTTGGTACCGACATGGAGACCATTACCGAAACCGACCCCGAATCCGGCGAAACCTTCACCTATGAAATGCCCAAGGCTGCTCCCAGCACCATCGACCTCACTTCCGAGGAAAGCTATATCCACGCAACCTACTTCCCTGCAGATCAGATCGCTAACCTTGACAGCGCTGCATTCTTCATGAACATGATGAACGCCAACGTAAACGGTACCTTCTCTGCTTTTGAAGTTAAGGAAGGCGCAGACGTTGCGGCAATTGCAGCAGCTCTGAAGGAAGCTCTTGCAAACAATATGTGGATGTGCGGCGCTCCCGACGGATTCTATATCGTTGAAGTAAACGGCGTGATCCTCTCCGGCTTCGGCGGCACCGATCCCCTCAACGCATTCAAGGAAGCGATTGCCGCAACCTACGCAAACGCTAACGTTCTCTACGACGAATCCCTCATCGGCTAATTCACAAAAAACAGAATATCCAAAGCATTTGGACCGATCTATCATTTCTTAAAAGGAATCATAATCATGCTTTTTTCAAGTATACCTTTTCTGTATTACTTCCTTCCCTGCGTGATTTTGCTGTATCTGATTGCTCCGAAAATGCTGAAAAACACGGTCTTGCTTCTTGCAAGCCTTGTTTTTTATGCATGGGG
>JAZQUQ010000057.1:0-3909 GCA_045631365.1 Eubacteriales bacterium
GACCGCTTGGCCTCCGACTTAGGTATATTATGAAAACATATATTGCATTGGATTCCGGCGGAACTAAGGTTCTTGCCATCCGCTATGACGAGGATTTCCGTATCAAGGCAATCTGCCGAGTAGGAAGCCTCCGTCCCACCGTCACCTCCGAGGAGATGATGCAGAAAAATGTGGACATGCTGATGGAGGGTCTCGGACTGGTGGGAGAAAATGTTGTGATCAACAACATCTCCGGCACCATCGACGGAATTCTTCTTGAGAGAATGCAGAAAGACTGCACTGTGGAGAAGACCATGCACTGCGGTGAGCTGGCACTGGGTCTTGCATCCTCCGCCATTTTCGGCGACGGTTTGCTGGCACTTTCCGGCACAGGCTGCATGATGTCCGCACGGTATAACGGACGAACCCTTTACGCAGGCGGCTACGGTGCCATTATCGCCGATACCGGCTCGGGCTACTGGATGGGCCGTCACGCGCTGGAAGCGGCCATTGCATACAACGAGGAGAGAGGGGAAGAGACCCTTCTGAAGGAGCTGATCACAGAACATTTCGGGGAAGACAACTTCCATGATTCCGTGTACAGCATTTACTCCGACGAAAATCACTCTCCTTCTTCCCGCGTGGCATCCGTTGCGCCCCTTGTGTCCAAAGCGGCATACCGCGGGGACAAGGTTGCTCTTGAAATCTTGAAGATGACCGGCCGCGTGATCGGCGAGCAGATGCGTTATCTCATTAAGTCCAACAACATTCCCTCCGAGCTTCCCATTACCATTTCGGGCAGCATCTGGAGAGGGCATGAGATCCTTTATAACGAATTCTGCAAGGTGCTCCGTGAATTTGATCCCGCAAGAACTATCATTATTCCCGAATTTGAACCCATCGTTGGTGCGGTCATCCGCCATTACTATGAGGAAAAGGGCAAGTTCGACGAAGAAGACAGAGCTTTCTTCCGTGAAGAGTACAAAAAATTCTCTTTTGCAGTCAACAGTGATAAGGATCGCAAATAATCCCGTTTTATTCCAGTCATAAGGCACTCTTGTTACAGAATGCTTTATCATACATTTTATTTCAAAGCCGTAAAACCGGCAGAATGGAGAAACTATTATGATGCTGATGGAAAGATATCAGAAGGCAGTGGACGAGCTTTTTGCAAAGGTTCGTGCTACCCAAACAGAAAACATCATCAAGGCAGCTGACCTTTTTGTAGAAGCTGTTCTCAACGGACATAAGGTATGGCTGGGTGAAATCTGCCATGGCGTAGAACAGGACTCTCTTGTAAGAGGCGGCGGCCCCATCCTTTACAGAGAATACCACCGCAACGAAGACTTCGATAAGCTGGAAGCGGGCGACGTTCTCGTTCTCAGCTCCGTATCCGGCAGAACCAAGCACGTTGTGGAATGCGCTTGGAACGCAATGGAAAAGGGCGTTGTTGTCGTTGTATTCACCAGCATGGAATATGCAACAACCGTTGACCCCATCCACCCCTCCGGCAAGAAGCTCCACGAATTCGTTACACACGTTCTTGACAACTGCGCTCCCGCTGCGGAAGCAATGCTGGACGTTGACGGCCTTGAAGCAAAGTTTGCTGCTGCTTCCGGTATGTCCTCCAACTATATCATGTGGTGCATCACTTCCACAATGGTTGAAAAGTTCCTGGAAAAAGGCATCATGCCCGGCATCTACAAGAGTGCAAACTTCCCCGGCGGTCCCGAATACAACAACGATTACCTCAACCCCCGTTTCGACGAGCTGGGCTATTAATCCCTCTCATACTATATCGAATCATGCCCTCCCGACAGGATTTACAAGGATTCTCTCGGGAGGGTCTTTTTTAGCTTCTGAAGAAAACTTTTTCCGAAAATTGGTACGAATTGTTGATGAAGGGAACAGGATTCCCTAAAATTGCAGATTTTTGTGTTTTTTCTCCAAAAGTGATTGCAAAAATGGTTTTTATCTGATATAATACCAATAATGTCGATGTACTGCGACGTGCATTGATAAATTTATTTTATATGAGAGGCTCTATGAAAAACAATCTGATCTATGATGTCCATGACAGACCCCCGTTCGGCAAGATGCTGATCTTTGCGCTTCAGCAGGTTCTGGCGATTCTTGCGGCAACCATCGCAGTTCCCACAATCATCGGTCTCCCCACACAGATTCCCGCGGCAATCTTCGGTGCGGGTGTCGGTACCCTCGTTTATCAGCTTTTCACACGCTTCAAAAGCCCCGTATTCCTCGGCAGCTCTTTTGCATTTATTAACTCGTTGTTCGTTGCACTCAGTTACGGCTACTGCGGTATTGTAATCGGGTCCGCGGTTGCAGGTCTTGTATACGTTGTTCTCGCTCTCATCATTCACGTCAGCGGAACAAACTGGATCAACAAGCTGATGCCCCCCGTAATCATTGGTCCCACTGTTACTCTGATCGGTCTCTCCCTCGCAGGTGCCGCTATGGGTGACATTGTAAAGGCAAACAGCTCTCAGATCAACGGCTCTTATAATCTGATCGGTCTCCTCTGCGGCTTCGTGACCTTCTTCACCGTTGTAATTTGTGCAACACAGAAGAAGTACACCATGCCCAAGCTGATTCCTTTCATTATCGGTATTGCGGCAGGCTACGCAGCGGCATCCGTATTCACCGTAATCGGTCTCGTATGCGATATCGACTATCTGAAGATCATCGACTGGTCTCCCATCGTCAGCAACTTTGTTGATGCGGACGGCGCATTCAAGGGACTTTCCGCTATTATCAGCGTTCCTCATTTCGCTCTCATTGAGGGTATCAAGGAGCTGACAAGCGGCGAAATGTCCGACGCAATCCTCGGTGCTAACGAAAATGCGACTGTTATTACCCTTGGTGGTATTGCGGAAGTTGTAATCGCCTTCCTTCCTGTTGCACTCGTTGTATTCGCTGAACACGTTGCGGACCACAAGAACCTTTCCAGCATCATCGGCAAGGACCTCATTGAAGAACCCGGTCTGAAGAGAACCCTCCTCGGTGACGGTGTCGGCTCCATTGCAGGTACCTTCTTCGGTGTTTGCCCCAACACCACTTACGGCGAATCCGTAGGCTGTGTTGCTATTACAGGAAACGCTTCCGTTGTAACAATCACAGCAACTGCTGTTATGTGTATTGTTCTTTCCTTCCTCAGCCCCGTAACCGCTATCCTCAGAACCATTCCTTCCTGCGTAATGGGCGGTGTTTGTCTGACCCTTTACGGCTTTATCGCTATTTCCGGTATTAAGATGTTCCAGAATCTTGATTTCTCCAACAACAGAATCATGTTCGTTGTTGCGTCCATTTTGATTTCCGGTATCGGCGGTCTGACCATTCAGATTCCTTACGCGCTGGCAGAAAACGGTGCGGTTGACAAGACCATTCAGATTACATCCATCGCAACGGCTCTGATTATCGGTATTGTAACAAACACTGTACTCACAAAAGTAGAAAACCCAAAGAAATAAACGTTCAACGGTCGAAACCAAAAGGAGAACCCCTATGAAACAGTATGATAATGTGGTGATTTTTGATCATCCTCTGATCAATCACAATATTGCAATTCTGCGTGACGACAACACAAGCATGAAAGAATTCCGTGAACTTGTGGAAGAGATCACCACGCTGATGACTTACGAAAGCCTGAAAGACGGTGTGCCTACCTGTGAAAAGGAAGTAAAGACTCCCCTTGAAACATGCACACAGCACGTTGTGAAGGATAACGCGGTTGCCATTGTACCCATTCTCCGTGCGGGCTTGGGCATGGTAAACGGCGTACACGTTCTGTTCCCCCTCGCTAAGGTGGGACATATCGGTATGTACCGCGACGAGGAAACTCTGAAGCCTCAGTCCTACTACTGCAAGCTTCCTGCCGATATTGAGGAAAAGCTTGTTCTTGTGGTGGATCCC
>JAZQUQ010000058.1:0-1843 GCA_045631365.1 Eubacteriales bacterium
CCGGTAAGAGCTTCGACGAATTCTACCGCAGAGCTGTGGAGGAATACGGCGTTCATTACATCAAGGGTATGGTGGGCAAGGTAGTTCCTCAGGCAGACGGAAGCCTGATGGTACAGGGATCCGACCTGATCGCCAACGAACAGCTGAAGATCAAGGCAGACCTTGTGGTTCTGGCAGCAGCCATCGAGCCCGACAAGAGCGCCCGTCCCCTTGCTACCATGCTGACTGCAAGCATGGACACCAACGACTTCTTCACCGAAGCACACCCCAAGCTCCGTCCCGTGGAATCTCCCACAGCGGGCATCTTCCTCTCCGGTACCTGTCAGGGTCCCAAGGATATCCCCGAGACCGTATCTCAGGCGAGTGCGGCAGCGGCAAAGGTTATCGGTCTCCTTGTGAAGGACAAGCTGACCTGCAACCCCTGCGTAGCACACTCCGACGAGCTGATGTGCAACGGATGCTCTCAGTGTGAAAAGGTATGTCCTTACGGAGCAATTACATACGTAGAAAAAGAATTCAGACAGCCCGACCGTACCATGAAGGTACGCCGTGTGGCAAGTGTCAACCCCGCGGTATGTCAGGGATGCGGCGCATGTACCGTAACCTGCCCGTCGGGAGCAATGGATCTGAACGGATTCGCAAATAACCAGATCATGGCGGAGGTAGATGCAATATGTCGGTAAACGAAAAGAACGAATTCACCCCCACCATTGTGGCGTTCTGCTGCAACTGGTGTTCCTATGCGGGAGCTGACCTGTCCGGTACCAACCGACTGCAGTATCCTGCCAACGTAAAGATCATCCGCGTGCCCTGTTCCTGCCGTGTAAACCCCATGTTCATTCTCCGCGCGTTCCAGAGAGGTGCGGACGGTGTAATCCTTTGCGGATGCCACCCCGGAGACTGCCATTACACCACAGGTAACTACTTCGCAAGACGCAGAATGACCCTGCTGTTCAGCATGCTTGACTTCCTCGGAATCGAGAGAAAGAGAACCCGCGTAGAATGGGTATCTGCGGCAGAAGGTGCGAAGTTTGCGGCAACCATGAACGAATTTGTGGCTCAGATTACAGAACTTGGCCCGAACCGCAGATTGGAGGATCTGAGATGCAAGAAGTAATGAAGAAAAGAGCAATTGAGCTTCTTTCCGACGGTACCGTAACCAAGGTACTGGGCTGGAAGAAGGGCGAATTTGCGTATGATATTACCCCCGCTGTGTTCGAGACAGCGGAAGAGATCGAAAAGGACTTCGTATACGACGATTTCACCGCAGCAAACGTATCGAAGTATCTGATGAAGGAAACCGCAAAGGGTGACGGAAAGGTTCTCGCCTTCCTGAAGCCCTGCGATACCTACAGCTTCAATCAGCTGGTGACCGAGCACCGCATCAAGAGAGAAAAATGCTACCTCATCGGCATCCCCTGCGAGGGTAAGGCAGATGTGGAGAAGATCAAGGCAAAGGGTGCGGTCGGTATCACGGGCATCTCCGCGGTCGGGGAGAACTACAAGGTAGAAACCCTGTACGGTGACGTGACCGTGGCAAAGGCAGACGCTATGGCAGAACGGTGCCTCAGCTGTAAGTCGAAGAAGCACACCGCTTACGACGAGCTCCTCGGTGAAGAGGGCGATGTGATCGCGGAAAACGGCAGATTTGATCTGGTTGAGAAGCTTGAAAACATGACCTCCGAAGAACGCTACAACTTCTGGAGAGGCGAGCTTTCCCGCTGCATCCGCTGCAATGCGTGCCGCAATGTTTGCCCTGCCTGCACCTGTGAGCAGTGCGTGTTCGACAACCCCAACTCCGGTGTGGCTCAGAAGGCGGCGGCAGACAGCTTTGAAGAGAATA
>JAZQUQ010000059.1:0-3072 GCA_045631365.1 Eubacteriales bacterium
TACACCTGCCCCAACACCGCCGTTACCACCAACGAGGAGTATTCCCTCATGGGCAACGAGTTCCTCTATCCCCAAACGGATGTCAAATCCACCTACTACACCAACCTTGACCCCGAGGTCATCGCTTACTACGAGAAGCTGTGGGACAAAATCAAGAGCGGGTCTTAGTCGCTTCGCTCTCGTCGGAGCATCCCTGCGGGATACTCCTCCGGTTCGCGGGGTTGCAAGCGACGCAATTTCATCGTATACGCTCCCGAAATGAACGTTTCGGGGGCGTTTTTTCTTTGAAGGGGCGGTGAGACTGCCGGAGCAGCATCAAGAACAGGCGTAAGAAAGGAAAAAACACGGTTTTTGCTTGAAATTCCGTGTTGGATGTGTTATACTTAAAAAAAGAGTTTTGGAGGGATGGTATGCTACGTACCGGAAAACGTCATTATTTGAGCGCTTTGTGTCTGATGCTGACCCTTTTGCTCCTTACCGCTTGCGGCGGGAACGGAGAGATTTCACAGGCGGAAAGCAGTGCCGAAACGGAGGTGCCTTCCCAAGTGTCGTCGGATACTTCCTCGGAGGAGACCTCTTCCCAAGAAGAACAGGAGGAACCTATGGAGAATCCTTACAAGCACGTGATCGTCATCGGCGTGGACGGATCGGGACGTTTTTTCCGCCAGGCCGAGACCCCCAATATTGACCGCATTTTTGCAGAGGGAGCCGTTACCTACGATATGCTCACCTCCAAGCCCACCATCAGTGCCCAATGCTGGGGCTCTATGCTCCACGGCGTTACCGCAGGGGTTCACGGGCTTACCAACGCCATCGTTGCCGCTTCTCCCTACCCCGCAGATTCCAAGTACCCCAGCTTCTTCCGTGTGATCCGTGAGAACGATCCCCAAGCAGAGCTTGCTTCTTTTTGCCATTGGGATCCCATCAACGTCGGCATCGTGGAGGATGGCATCGGCGTCCATAAGGTGGGGGGCATCGGGGATGCCGCTTTGACCGAAGAGATCTGCAAATACCTCCAAAGTCACGACCCCACCGCTCTGTTCATTCAGTTTGACGAGGCCGACGGTGCGGGACATTCCGCAGGCTACGGAACGGAGACCCAATTCCAAACCATTACCCGTATTGACGGTTACATTGGCAGAATCTACGACCTCTACGCCCAAAAGGGCATTCTGGAGGAGACCTTGTTCATCGTCACCGCAGACCACGGCGGCAACGGCACGGGCCACGGCGGCTGGACGGATGGGGAGAAATACGTGATGTTTGCCGCTACGGGAAAAACCGTCACCCACGGCACCGTGGGGGATTCCGAGGTGCGTGACATTCCCGCCATCGTTCTCCACGCCCTGGGCTACCAAGTCCCCGAGACCTGGACCGCCCGTGTGCCCGACGGCCTGTTCCAAGGGGTCAGCGGTCAGGAGCGCCCTGTGTACACCGATCCCGAGTCTCCCCGCTATCACGAGTCTGTTCCCACTCCCGCAAAGGACTCCGCGGGATATATCACCTCCTTTATCAAGAACCATACCCTTTCCGCATACCTTCCCTTTGACGGGGACGTTACCGACGTTTGCGGCGGCACCACCCGACAGCAGGGCAAGCTTTACTTCGTGGACGGCTACTTCGGGCAGGGTGTCTCCCTGGACGACGGCTGCGTAGCCCTGCAGGACTATGCCCCCGGTATGGACAGCTTCACCGCTTCTGTCTGGTTCCGTACCGAAGGGGTCATCTCCGATCCGGTGCTGTTCTCCAACAAGAATTGGGTCAACGGACGGAATCAAGGCTACGTTCTTTCCCTGCGGGATTCGGGAGATATCCGCTTTAATATGGGGGACGGAAGCAACCGTATGGACGCCAACGCCGTTTTGCCCGCTGATTTCCGTACCGGCTGGGTGCATTTCCTTGTGACGGTGGACCGCACCGCAGGGGAGATCCGTATGTGCTACGATTTCGGCGAGGTGATCACCGCCTCCATTCCCGAGACTCTGCGGGAGGATTCTTTGGATGCCTTTACCTCCCTGTTCATCGGGCAGGACGGCACGGGGAACTATTCCGTCAGCCTTTCCGCCACCGTGGATGAATTTATGCTCTTCGACGGCGCCTTTGACACCGAGGATATCAAAGCCCTGGCTGCCTATTACGGCTTTGAAAACTGACACGGCACAAAAAACGACCCGAAGGGGTGCCTTCCATAAAGCAGATTTTACCTGCCGGTAAGAAATTAAACTTGTAGGGGCGTTCTGTGAACGCCCGCGGGCGAACGCAGTTCGCCCCTACGGAAAAGGACAGAGAACATGAAAATTCTCTGTCCTTTTTTCACACGCCTTGCCTGCAAGGTATAGTGTGTTACACCTTTTTGGTGTACTGTCGGGCGGCAATGAGCCTCCCTTGTGTAAAGGGAGGTGGCTCGCGCAAGCGAGACGGAGGGATTGTAAAAAGCTAAATTTCATCGTAAAACAATCCCTCAGTCACCTTCGGCGACAGCTCCCTTTACACAAGGGAGCCTTTGGTTTGTGCGTTCCGAAAGTCCGTCTGCTTTTCCTGACAAGCACTGCTTTTGTGGACACAAAAGCAATATTTTATTTCAATTTTTCTTTTATCTTTGCAATTTCTTCATTAAACCCTTTGCGGAAACCATACCAGCTTTCTTTCACTTTATAGATCTCAAGTACACGCAAAGCATTCTCGTAATATTCTAATGCTTCGTTATATTCGCCTCTGTCATCGCAACATTCTGCCATCCTGTAAGTGATAAACATGAAAGCATATAGAGCTTCATTAAACTCTTGACATGCCGCATCCCATTTCTCTTTTCCTTCCAATATGGACGCTTTCAATCTCTGATTCGAAAAACGAATATCGGGAATAATATCGATTGCCTTTCTCGCACTTTCAAAATCTCCTTTTGCTTTGTACGCATACGCTAAGAATTGACAAGCATCATATTTTATCGCTTCGTCTTTGGAAAGATCAATAATTTTCAACGCGATAGTGATAACTTCGTCGGGAGTTTCCTCGCTGTTCATAACATAAAGTCTGTTAATCAAAAGAATAACGTTATCAGGATATGTCTTC
>JAZQUQ010000060.1:0-3659 GCA_045631365.1 Eubacteriales bacterium
TTCGGACTCCAACAAGCGGTATATGACCTACGATTGGTATCTGAAAAATCGCTTTGGAGGCAAGGTGGCAAAGGTGCCCCTCGAAATCGGCTCTACCTGTCCCAATCTTGACGGCACCCGAGGTGTGGGCGGCTGCATTTACTGCAAAAACGGGTCCAGCGGAGTGGTAAAATCCGCACGGCATGCCCCCATCGGCGAGCAGTATGCCGCAGGCGTTGCGGTTGCCTCCCGAAAGTGGAAGCCCGTGGGATATATCCCCTATCTTCAATCCAACACCAACACCTACGGCAATCCGGAGCGGCTCCGAAGAATTTATGAGGAATGCGCCGCCCTTCCCCACGCGGTTATGCTGAATATTGCCACCCGTGCGGACTGTCTCAGTGACGAGATTCTCGGTATCCTCCGCGATATGGCAAAGAAAATCCCCGTGATGGTGGAGTTGGGGCTTCAGACCTCCGACGACGGCACCGCAGAACGAATCAACCGGTGCCACACCTTCCGTGAGTTCACCGAGGGATACGAAAAACTCCGCGAAACGGGGGTCATGATCGGCGTTCACATCATCAACGGTCTGCCCGGGGAGGACAAAGAAACCATGCTCCGTACAGCAGCGGACACCGCCCTTCTGAAGCCGGATATGGTAAAGCTGCATCTTCTCCACGTTCTCCGTGAAACCGCGCTCTGTGCCCTCTATGAACGCGGAGAATACACCCCGCTCACCAGAGAGGAATACGTGGATATCGTCTGCGATCAGCTGGAGCTTCTGCCCGAGGACACCATCATCGGCAGAGTGACGGGGGACGGACTTTCGGAGGATTTGGTATGCCCCGATTGGTCCAGACGGAAAACGGAAGTGGCAAACGAAATCGATAAAGAACTATACCGACGGCAGAGCGTTCAGGGAATGCGCTGCGGAAAAAGAACGTGAGGTAATATTGGCATGAAAAAAATCCGATTGGCTGTCCTTGCAGCCTGTCTTCTTATGCTCTGTTTCACCTCCTGCGGCTCGGACGGAGCAATGTTAGACGAAACGGCAGGGGTAGGGCGATACGAAATCCCCGAAACCGTGCAAGCGGAAACTGAAAAACCATCCGCCGAAACCTCCGTCCCCGATGAAACCGAAGGGGAAACGGCAGCCTCCGACCAAGGGGACAAGCCTGCCGGGAAGACGGAGCTATCATGGAAGTTTGAAAACGGAAAATACGTGTACACCTTCCCCGAACGGGACGACAGCGGCCTCAGCAAACTAAGCGAAATGGAAACCTTCAGCAGAGCGCGGTTTGACGATCAGCCAAACGACTGGTATCCCGGAAAAACCTCGCGGAACGCGGCAACGGGCGAGGTCACCTATGTGTGGGACAGAAGTGCGTCCACCTTGGCAGTTCTCGAAAAATACGGTGCCATCTACCGTGGGGACGAAACGCAAAAGGTGGTCTATCTCACCTTTGACAACGGATACGAATACGGTACCACCGCACAGATTTTGGACGTGCTGAAGGAGAAAAACGTCCCCGCCACCTTCTTTATACGGCAGCTTTATCTGGAAAACGCCCCCCATCTGGTTCAGCGGATGCTGAATGAGGGACATATCATCGGGAACCATTGCGTCAAACACATCGACATGACCGCCGTTTCCGCCGAGGAATTCCTCAGCGACGTACAAGCGCTGGAGGATGCCTATTACGCCGTTTTCCCCGATGCGCCCCCCATGATCTACTTCCGTCCGCCGTCGGGCAACTGCAACGAATGGCTCCTGAAGCTGGCGGATATGGCGGGCTACACCACCGTGCTGTGGTCGTGGGCATACGGAGACTATGACGTCAACAATCAGATGTCCGTGGAAGCTGCCATGGCAAAGGTAAAAGAAAGCCTCCACAACGGCTGTGTTTATCTCCTCCACCCCGAATCCACCACCAATGCGGCAATGCTGGGGGAAATGATCGACTGGATCCGTTCCCAAGGCTACGAATTCATGCCCCTTCCCGCCATCGAAACAAACTGACAATTTCCATACAAACGAGGTTACTATGATGAAGAAAATCACATTCGGCACACCGGAGGAATTCGTCCCCTCCCGATTCTGCAAAACGCTGAACTACAAGGAAACCGAGATCTCCTATCCCCTGGAGCGGTTCTCCTGGAAGCAGACCAAAAAAGGCTTTCTTCTTGAGTTCCCCTTGGAGGACGACGCGCAGATTTTCGGCTTCGGTCTTCAGCTTCACCAGTTCAATCACAGAGGAAGACGAATTCGCACCGCCCCCAACGCCGACCCGCGTACAAGAAACGGCGACAGCCATGCTCCCGTTCCGTTCTTTGTGACCAACAAGGGCTACGGAATGTACTTTGACACCGCACGCTGGGCAGAATTCTACTGCGGAAAGACCCACAAGGATACTGCAATTGCCGTAGAACAGGGCGAATCCAAGATCATGACCAGCACCGATGAGCTGTACGCGGCAAAGAAAGTGGGTGCCGAGGTGATGCAGGTGCTGATTCCCGTGGCGGAAGGCGTTGACGTGTACATCATTGAGGGGGACACCATCACCGACATCGTAAAGCAGTACAATATGCTCTCCGGCGGCGGATGCGACGTGCCCGAATGGGGTCTTGGCGTGATGTACCGCTGCTACACCGAGTACAATCAGAACGAGATTCTCGATATGGCGCGGTATTTCAGAGAAAAGGATATCCCCTGTCATGTTCTCGGACTTGAGCCGGGCTGGCAGTCCCATGCGTATTCCTGCTCTCATATGTGGAGCGAACGCTATCCCGATCCCGCAGGCATGGTTCGTGAGCTGAAGGAGATGGGATACCATCTGAATCTGTGGGAGCACGCATTTACCCATCCCTCCTCCCCTATTTACGAGGATCTTGCCCCCTACTGTGGTGATTTTCTCACATTGGGCGGTCTTACCCCCGACTTTTCTCTGCCCGAGGCAAGAAGAATCTTTGCCGAACAGCAGAAAAAGATTGCCGTTGACATCGGCGTAGACGGATTCAAGTTAGACGAGTGCGACTGCAGCGACAACAACGCAGGCTGGAGCTTCCCCAACACCACCGAATTCCCCTCGGGGATGGACGGGGAGCAGTATCACTCCCTTTTCGGCACCCTGTACGCACAGGTGATTATGGAAGCGCTCGGAGACACCAAAACATACTGCCAGGTGCGGAATCTGGGTGCCCTTGCATCAAGCTATCCCTTTGTTCTGTACAGCGATCTGTACGAGCACGACGAATTCGTCCGAGGGGTTGTGACCGCTTCCCTCGGCGGCGTTCTGTGGACACCCGAGCTTCGTGATGCGGAGAGCAAGGAAGAGCTGATCCGCCGTATGCAGGCTCTTGTGTTCAGCTCCCAGTGCCTTATCAATGCGTGGTTCTTTGCCGGGGCACCTTGGGCGCAGTATGACTGCGAAGACGAGGTGAGAGAGCTTCTGAAGCTTCGTGAGTCCCTCATGCCCATGCTGAAAAAGGCCTTTGACGAGTACCGTGACACCGGTAAGCCCCCCATCCGTGCACTGGTTATGGACTACACCGACGACAAGGAAACCTACAAGCTGGACGACGAGTACCTCTTCTGCAACGATTTGCTGGTCGCTCCCATGATCTGGGGCAAGGGCGACACCCGCGAGGTCTACCTCCCCACCTCCGACAAATGGGTG
>JAZQUQ010000061.1:0-2760 GCA_045631365.1 Eubacteriales bacterium
AGCTGATAGAGGGTGTCCGCCTCCAATCCGCGGAGTTTGATGGTCTTTTCGGGACCCTCTTCATTGGTGGGCTTCCACAGCATCACAAGTCCCTTGATCTCGTTTGCGGAGTCAGCGTCAATGTATTCAAGTCCGTCCCAATGGATTCCGTCGGGTCTCGGGAGGATGTGGTACAGGTCGCCGTAGCGGATGAGGGGCTTCATTTTCTTGTTGTAAACCTCAGCGATCCAGTAGGGCCAGTAGGAAAGGTCTTCCTGTGTAGTGCCGTTCCAGTTACTCAGCATAACCCCGCCTGTGAGCACCGTACGGAACCCGTAGAGATAGTCACCGATACCGGCATAGTTTGTGTTTCCGGGGGTATAGGTTCCCGCATTGATGGGAAGCTGAAGCTGTGCGGGGTGGATACAGTAGGAGGAATCGTAGAATACTGTATGAGAGGACATAAAATCAGCAGAATCTTCAATTTGGATAATAGAAGCCTTGCTCATGGTGAAGAAGTCCTTCATAGAACCGCCTGAGGAGCATGATTCATAGCGGAAATAGTCGAGATTCTCGGTCAGATAATCCACCAGTTCGCCAAATCCCACGGTGCACCAGTAGGTGACGTCGGTTCCCTCAGCAAGATGGCGGTTTTCTTCATAAGAGGCGGTACTGATGGGCTCCCAGTCGGAACGCCATGTGGAAACCCCCGATTCGTTGAAGAAATTGTAGAGATAGTCCTTATAGAACGCTACACATTCCTCATTTCCAAGGTCGGCGTTGTAGTGTCTGCCGATTGCGATATGGGAGAACCATTCGGGATGTCCGAACTCTCCCTCGGATGTGGGCACGCCCTCTCTGTCAAGCTGGGTGTCCATCAGCAGGATGTAGGTAGTCAGGTTCAGTCCCGCCTCCTTCGCCTTTGCCACGAATTCCGCAAGGGTGGATGCCCCCACGGACTGCAGTACGCCGAGATAAGCAGGATGCCGCACCTCAACAAGACCGTCGTTTCTCATGCCATTATCGTCTTCCAGACGCCACCAGCCAAGATCCCACTTGATCTGCTGAATGCCGTACTGCGCCACGGAAATACCCAGCTGCATATCCTGCTGGGTCAGAGGCTCGTTTTCGTCAGCAAGCATATTGTCGGGGGCCTTGTAACGGAGAAACCAGTGCTTGAACACGTTGGAGCCCATGTCCACATCCCCGTCATATGCGCCGAGATAGACAGAGGGCATATAAACGGACTGCTCTGGGGAAACCTTGGTTTCAAAATCGCAGTCAGCAAGCTGAACGGAGAGGTTCACACCTCCCTCACCCTCGCCAACAGCGGTCAGCGTGCCGTTCGTCCACTCAAGGGCATAGTAAATCCCGTTTATGCCGTAGTCAAGATACATCATGGGGATCGAGCCGTTCTGGTTCCAGTTGTGGTCGGTGTTGTTGTAGGCGATCTGCGTTACACCGTCCGAAAGCAGGGTCTGATAAATACCCGCTCCTCCATAATACCTGCTCGCCCATTGGTTGCTGTGATATCCTTCCGCAATACCGCTTTCCTTGGCGAAGGTCCATGCGGTGGGTACGGCTTCACCCGAGATTGCGGTGGTGAATATCGCCTCGGGATTATAGAGGATAGTCTTCGTGCCGTTGTTTGTGAAGTTGGCGAAAAACTCAAAAGGTCCTGCCATATCGGGACGGGCAACAACAGTCAGCTCATAGGAGCAAGCAGCAGCCGCATCCTCAAAAAGGAACGTATAACCGAGTCCGCCGTCCCCGTCGTTGTAGGTGGTATATCCCTTGTAAGTCCACGCAAAGTCGGCATAATCTTCGCCTGTCTCATAGTTGCCGTGCTGTGAGGGGAGTGCGTACGCCGTGGGAGAGGTAACCTTCTCCACTCCGCTTTCGGTTTTCAGCGAGGTGACGAAAAGCTGATTCTCACGAATCTCCAGACCGATGGAGGTGGTCAGTGATGCGAGGTCGAAGGCGGTTTTGTCGTTCCGCACCGTCTCCGTATCTGCCCAAGGGTCCTCCGTTTCGGGAGCCTCTGTTTCCAAAGATTCGGTTTCAACAGGGTCGGTTTCTGCTGTTGTTTCAACAGGATTGGTCTCAGTGGGGTTGGTTTCAACGGGTTCGGTTTTGCCGCAAGCTGTCATGGATGATGCAAGAATCAATGCGGCAAGAATGAGAGATAATGTTTTTTTCATAAAAATTTCTCCTATGTAAATTATTCAACCTCAGTTATCTGAGTCGAATTACTCCACCTCAGATATCCAGATCATTTCCGATCCGCTTTCGCCTTCGATCACTACAGTGAGTCCGTTTTCCATCAGTTCCGCACCTGTCTTCGTACAGCTCTGCTCGGGTCTGTCCTCGAAGGTAAGCTGATATACGGTCTCCGCTTCCAGACCGCGGAGCTTGATTGTTTTTTCGGGACCCTCTTCATTGGTGGGCTTCCACAGCATCACAAGTCCCTTGATTTCGTTTTCGGAGTCAGCGTCAATGTATTCAAGTCCGTCCCAATGGATTCCATCGGGTCTCGGGAGGATGTGGTAGAGATCGCCGTAACGGATGAGGGGCTTCATTTTCTTATTATACACTTCATTGATCCAGTAGGGCCAGTAGGAAAGGTCTTCCTGTGTAGTGCCGTCCCAGTTACTCAACATAACACCACCTGTGAGAGTGGTACGGAATCCGTAGAGATAGTCGCCAATGCCGGCATAATGATTATCACCCGGTGCATAGGTTCCCGCGTTGCAGGGAAGCTGAAGCTGTGCGGGGTGGATG
>JAZQUQ010000062.1:0-3140 GCA_045631365.1 Eubacteriales bacterium
TGTCGAGGGAGATTCCGTTTGTGTAGTACTCCCCCTCGAGGAGGATGATTTCGCACACGCCCGCGGTTGTCCGTGCTTGGTCTCGGGCATGCTTAATTGTTTTAAAGGGGGCAGAACGCTCCCCTGTATAGTCATCGTTCCCGTTTGGGGAGACGAAAAATGCTCGTTTGCTCATCTGACTCAACCCTTTCTCGTGGATGATTTTGATGTAAAGATTGATAATTATATCTATCATATCACAGATAAGAGAAAATTACAAGATTTTACCGCTTTAAAATGTTAACGGGATGCGATTTTTTCGGAAGAAGTCCCCGTCCCGCATTGACAAAAACCTCGGAATATAGTATAATAAAGTGATATGTCTTATTTTATAAGGAGATTAAATCTATGGGACTTACACTTGCTGAAAAAATCCTCAAAAATCATGTCATCGACGGCGAATTTGTGAAGGGCTCCGAAATCGGTCTTCGCATCGACCAGACCCTGACTCAGGACGCCACCGGTACTATGGCATATATTGAATTCGAATCCATGGGCATTCCCCAGGTAAAGACCGAGCGTTCTGTTGCATATATCGACCTCAACACCCTCCAGTCCGGCTTTGAAAATGCGGACGACCACCGCTACATCGGCTCCGTTGCGAAGAAGCACGGCATCTACTTCTCCCGTCCCGGCAACGGTATCTGCCATCAGGTTCATCTGGAACGCTTCGGCGCACCCGGCAAGACCCTCATCGGCTCTGACAGCCACACTCCCACAGGGGGCGGTATCGGTATGATCGCCATCGGTGCCGGCGGACTTGACGTTGCGGTTGCCATGGGCGGCGGTGCGTACTACATTACATACCCCAAGATCACCAACGTCATCCTTACAGGCAAGCTCCGTCCTTGGGTTGCTGCGAAGGACGTCATCCTTGAACTGCTCCGCATTATGTCCGTTAAGGGCGGTGTGGGCAAGATCATCGAATATTCCGGAGAAGGTGTAAAGACCCTGTCCGTTCCCGAGCGTGCCACCATCACCAACATGGGTGCGGAGCTTGGCGCTTCCACCTCCATCTTCCCCTCCGACGAAATCACCCTTGAATTCCTCAAGGCACAGGGCCGTGCGGACGTTTGGCAGGCACTTTCCGCTGACGAGGATGCAGTTTACGACGAAACCATCACCATCAACCTCTCCGAGCTGGAGCCTATGGTTGCCCGTCCCCACTCCCCCGACAACGTATGCAAGATTTCCGAGGCTGGCAAGCTGAAGATCGACCAGGTCTGCATCGGCTCCTGCACCAACTCCTCCCTTTACGATATGCTGAAAGTTGCATACATCCTTGACGGTCAGACCGTTCATCCCGACGTTTCCCTTTCCATTGCTCCCGGCTCCAAGCAGGTGCTGAACATGATCGCAAAGAACGGTGCCCTCTCCAAGATGATCGACGCAGGTGCGAGAATTCTGGAATCCGCTTGCGGTCCCTGCATCGGTATGGGACAGTCTCCCAATTCCGCAGGTGTGTCCCTCCGTACCTTCAACCGTAACTTTGAAGGCAGAAGCGGTACCAAGGACGGCAAGATCTTCCTTGTTTCCCCCGAGGTTGCAGCCGCATCGGCGATCAAGGGTTACCTGTGCGATCCCCGTGAGCTCGGCGATATGCCCGAATTCAAGCTTCCCGAAGAGTTCGAGATCAACGACAACATGATCGCCCTTCCCGCCCCCGCAGAAGAAGCGGCTGACGTTGAAATCCTCCGCGGACCCAACATCAAGGAATACCCCAAGACCTATCCTCTTGCTGAAAATCTGGAAGCTCCCGTTTCTCTGAAGGTTGGCGACAACATCACCACCGACCACATCATGCCCGCAGGTGCGAAGATTCTTCCCCTCCGTTCCAACATCCCCGCCATTTCCAAGCATTGCTTCACCGTTTGCGACGAGGCATTCCCTGACCGTGCCCTTTCCCTCGGCAAGAGCATCATCGTGGGCGGATCCAACTACGGCCAGGGCTCTTCCCGTGAACACGCCGCACTTGCTCCCCTCTATCTCGGCATCAAGGCGGTTATTGTGAAGTCCTTTGCGAGAATTCACCGTGCGAACCTGATTAACGCAGGTATCCTCCCTCTTGAATTCGTAAACGAAGCGGACTACGACACCATCGGCGAAAGCGACGTTCTCGCAATCAACGATCTGTACGGCACCATCATGAAGGACGGCGTTGCTACCGTTGTGAACAAGACCAAGGGAACAGAATTCAAGGTAAAGTGCGACCTTTCCGACAGAATGAAGGCGGTTATGGCAGCAGGCGGTCTCCTCGAATACACCAAGGAACAGCTGAACAAGTAAAAACATCATTACGATTGGAGATAAAACAATGGCAAAGATCAAGATGACCACCCCCATCGTTGAGATGGACGGAGACGAAATGACCAGAGTGATCTGGAAAATGATCAAGGATATCCTTCTGACTCCCTACATTGAACTGAACACCGAATATTACGATCTGGGTCTCGAATCCCGCAACGCAACGGATGACAAAGTAACCTTCGATTCCGCTTATGCCACCAAGAAGTACGGTGTGGCGGTAAAATGTGCCACCATCACCCCCAATGCGGCTCGTATGACCGAATACAACCTGAAGGAAATGTGGAAGTCTCCCAACGGTACCATCCGTGCCATCCTTGACGGGACAGTATTCCGCACACCCATCATTGTAAAGGGTATCACTCCCTATATCCCCACGTGGACAAAGCCCATTACCATTGCCCGTCATGCCTACGGTGACGTTTACAAGAACACCGAAATGCAGGTTCCCGCTAACTCCAAATGCGAAATCGTCTGCACCGACAAGGACGGCAACGAAACCCGTTCTCTGATCCACCAGTTCGGCGAATCCGCAGGTATCATTCAGGGTATGCACAATGTGGACGAGTCCATCGGAAGCTTTGCAAGAAGCTGCTTTAACTTCGCTCTCGATACCAAGCAGGATATCTGGTTCGCTTCCAAGGACACCATCTCTAAGAAGTACGACCACCGCTTCAAGGATATTTTCCAGGAAATCTACGATGCGGAATACAAGGAAAAGCTTGAGGCTGCGGGTATTGAATACTTCTACACCCTCATTGACGACGCCGTTGCACGCGTGATCCGATCCGAAGGCG
>JAZQUQ010000063.1:0-2400 GCA_045631365.1 Eubacteriales bacterium
AGCTTTACTGGATCGGCAACTACGTGGAGGAAACCTGGCGTTTGGACGGGAACGATCCCCGTTGGCCCCTGCAGATCTGCGAGGTGGACGAGACCTACGGACATCTCATCAAGGATACGCTGACCGTGATCGATACGGTACGCGACGGACAGACCGAGGTGGAGCTTTCCAACTTCGGACTCCTTGAAAACCGCGAGACCCTTGACCTTGAAATCCGCCTGACCAAGATCGACTTCAACGGTGAGCTGCAGTCCGACGGACACCTTTACTCCGAGGCTTGGGAATACTTCATCCATTTTGATTAAGAAAGCGAGAGAAAGAATTATGGCAAAGATAACAGTTGACAGCAGACACCGTTCCACCTGCCCCGATGCGGAGGAAATTTACAACCGTTCCTATGATAAGGACGGAAATTTGGTAGAAACACTTTACATTCAGAAGGAAACCGACTACAACTGCGGCGGCTACAAGCGTGTAAGCCCCGATAACGGCAGAACATGGGGCGAATGGGAAACCATTTTCGAGGATAAGGGCGGCGAACACCGCGACGTAATCCCCGGCAACGAATTCGGCGACGAATACAGCGGCGGCGGCGGATACCACGAAGGCGGCTCTGTTCTTGACCCCAAAAGCGGCTGCCGTATCTGCACATCCAGCAGCTGTTACCAGATGAACGGCCGCAAGGGCTATTACGAATACTGGTACGAAGGCAAGAACACCATTCGCAACCATGCATACTACGCCTTCAAGCGTCCCGACGGCAGCGTTGTTACAAGAATGTTCGAACTTGAAGAGGGCGGCGCAGACTTCGATCCCGCAAATCCCCGCAATCCTGCATTCCTTGATAAGAACTGGGTCATGGCAGAAGGAATGAGAATTCTCCCCGACGGGACTCCTGCTGTTATCCTTTGGGTGCAGATTACCCTTTGCTGCAAGATGGCAGGAATTGATGTCAATAATTTCTTCCCCTCCTGTCCCGAGCTTCACAGAGGTATGGTTCTTGCAAGATTCCATTGGAATGCGGAAAAGAACGATTATGACATTCATTATTCCAATCCCATTATGGTCAGCGACCTGCAGAGCTCCCGCGGATTCGGTGAGCCTCAGCTGGTTTACCTGAAGAGCGGCAGACTGATGTTCGTTCTCCGTGCTTCCAACTGCGAAGAGCCTGCATGGAACACCAGAATCAGCCCCTATGCTCCCAACTTCAAGTGGTACTCCTACTCCGATGACGGCGGTTTGACCTTTACTCCCGCTATGCCCTGGCATTTCGATACCCGTGAGGTGGTTTACTCCTCCGCTTCCTGCTTCTCCTTCTTCCGTTCCTCGAAGAACGGCAGGCTGTATTGGATTGGCAACATCATCAACGAGCCTTGGAAGATCAACGGAAACGATCCCCGTAACGTGCTGCAGATCTGCGAAGTGGATGAAACCTACGGTCACCTGATCAAGGAGACTCTGACCGTCATTGATACCGTAAGAGAAGGTCAGACCGACGTTGAGCTTTCCAATTTCGGTCTTCTCGAAAACCGTGAGACCCTTGATCTTGAACTCCGCCTTGCAAAGATCGACTTTGACGGAAAGCTTCAGGATAACGGCTTCTGGTACTCCGAAGCGTGGGAATACACCATCCATTTTGAGGACTAATTTTCAGGAGAACGTAACCCATGTCAACAATTCGAATCGAAAGCAGACAGCGCTCCATCAATCCCGATGCGGAAGAGGTATTCCACCGCTTTTACGATGCGGAGGGAAATCTGAAGGAAGTGCGTCTTCTGTCCGGTGAAACGGACTATTACAAGGGTGCATACATCCGCACCAGTACCGACCACGGCAAAACCTGGGGCGAATGGGAAACCCGTATTGAAGACGACGGCGAACACCATACCGTCCTCCCCAACAATCCCTTCGGCGATGAGTATGAGGACTGGTGCAAGCTGGGCAAGGACATCGTGGACGACAACGAAAACTCCGACCAGGTTTCCTACGGTCTCAACAGCGCGCCTACCGTATTCCACAAGCAGAGCGGATGCTACGTCTGTGTGGGAACCTCCCGTTTCATGATGAACGGCCGTAAGGGCTATTACGGCATGTGGGAAAACGGGGAAGATGCCATCCGTACCCACGCCTACTTTGCTTTCCGCCGACCCGACGGAACCGAAGTGAAGCGTTTGTTTGAATTTGAAGAAGGAGGCGCGGATTTCGATCCCGACAACCACAGAAATCCCGCATTCCTTGATAAAAACCGTGCGTATCCCGACCGCATCCGTGTCCTTCCCGACGGCGACCTGCTCACTGTTCTTGTTGTAAATATGCGTCTCTGCTGCAAGCTGGCAGGGGTGGACGTGAACACCTATTTCCCCTCCTGTCCCGATCTTCAGAGCGGTATCGTGGTGGCGA
>JAZQUQ010000064.1:0-2687 GCA_045631365.1 Eubacteriales bacterium
CCCTTGCCGCGCTGATCATGGAGCAGAGAGCCTCCTACTCACCCTCGGTTGAGGAAGAAGCCGCCGCATACATAAATGAAGAAAAGGGTGTAAACACCGTTGAGGAGGCTTTGAACGGTGCTTCCGATATCATTGCGGAAGAAGTGTCCGACAATGCCGACGTTCGAGGAGAAATCCGCCGTCTTACCTTTGAAAACGGCATCATCCGAACCAAGCAGCTTGCGGACGCACCTGTCTATGAGCAGTATTACGATTATTTTGAAAAAACCGCAAAGATTCCTTCCCACCGTGTGCTCGCCATTAACCGCGGGGAAGCGGAAGAAGCGCTGAAGGTAACGGTGGAGGTGGAGAGAGACATCATACTCAACGCCATCTTCTCCCTTGTGATCACCAACTACAAAAGCCCTGCCTTCAAATACGTTTCCGCTGCCATCTGCGACAGCTACGATCGTCTGATCGCTCCCTCCGTGGAGAGAGAAATCCGTGCAGAGCTGACCGATGGGGCAAGTGAGAGCGCCATCAAGCTGTTCTCCGTCAATCTGCGGAACCTTCTCATGCAGGCTCCTCTCAAGGGAAAGACCGTTCTCGGTTATGACCCCGGCTACCGTACCGGCTGTAAGCTGGCGGTGGTGACAAAGACCGGACGGGTGGTGGATACCGCCGTGATCTACCCCACCAAGCCCCACGAAAAGATTGAAGAATCCAAGCGTGTGGTGAAAAACCTCATTAAAAAATACGGCGTCGACGTGGTTGCCATCGGAAACGGTACCGCATCGGGAGAAAGCGAAATGTTTATCGCCGAAACCCTCCGTGAGCTGGACGGCAAGACCAAGTACATCATCGTATCCGAAGCGGGCGCATCCGTTTATTCCGCTTCCAAGCTGGGGGCAGAAGAATTCCCCGATTTCGACGTAACCGAGAGAAGTGCGGTGTCCATTGCCCGCCGTCTTCAGGACCCTCTTGCGGAGCTGGTGAAGATCGACCCCAAGTCCATCGGTGTGGGACAGTATCAGCATGACATGAAGGAAGCCAGACTGGACGAAGCGCTGTCCGGCGTGGTGGAGGCTTGCGTTAACTCCGTCGGCGTAGACCTGAATACAGCATCGTATTCTCTCCTTTCCTATATCGCGGGCATCAACATGACCTCCGCCAAAAACATCGTCAAATACCGCGAGGCAAACGGAGAATTCGCTTCCCGTTCGGAGGTGCTGAAGGTTCCCCGATTCGGCGCAAAGGCCTTTGAACAGGCGGCAGGCTTCCTTCGTATCCCCGGTGCGGAGGAGATTCTTGATAACACCGGCGTTCACCCCGAATCCTACGGCGCGGCAAGAGCGATGATGGAAAAGCTCGGCTATACCGAGGAAGACGTGCGGGGCGGACTCCGTGATATCCGTGCAAAGGCGGCGAAGTACGGCATGAAGAAGCTTGCCGAGGAGCTTGGCTGCGGGGAGATGACCCTTGCCGATATCGTAGGGGAACTGGAAAAGCCCGGACGCGACATCCGAGACAGTCTGCCCCCGCCGATTCTGCGGGACAAGGTTCTCTCGATGGAGGATCTCACCGAAGGAATGGTACTGACGGGTACCGTCCGCAACGTCATCGACTTCGGTGCTTTCGTGGACATCGGTGTCCATCAGGACGGTCTGGTTCACATCTCACAGATTTCCGATAAATTTATCAAGCATCCCTCCGAGGTCCTCGCTGTAGGGGATGTCGTAAAGGTTACCGTTTTGTCTGTTGATTTGCGGAAAAAGCGGATCGGCCTTACCATGAAGGGCATGGGTTAAACACGGATTTTAATAAAATTAAAAATTCACCCTTGCTCAGCAGGAGCGTTTTCCGAGATTTTTGTACAATGGTGTACATAATGCACAAAGGAATAAAATAAATTTCGGTAAAAAAAACTCTTTAAAAATCGTGAAAAACTTGATATAATATAACACGATGCAATACAAGCGTTTCGTGTCGGTTCGGCACGACGTATAAGATGAAAATTTGAAAAGAATAAAGAACGATATCCATAGGAGGATTGATCATGGCAAGCCTTTCTCTGAAGCACATTTACAAGAAGTATCCCGGCGGTGTTACCGCTGTAAGCGATTTCTGCCTCGAAATCAAGGACAAGGAATTCCTGATTCTCGTAGGTCCTTCCGGTTGCGGTAAGACAACTACCCTCCGTATGATCGCAGGTCTCGAAGAAATTTCCGAAGGTGAACTCTTCATCGGTGACAGACTGGTAAACGACGTTGCTCCCAAGGACCGTGACATCGCGATGGTATTCCAGAACTATGCTCTGTACCCCCATATGTCCGTATTCGACAACATGGCATTCGGTCTGAAGCTCCGCAAGACACCCAAGGAAGAAATCAAGCGCCGCGTTGAAGAAGCTGCTCGTATTCTCGATATCACACACCTTCTCGACAGAAAGCCCAAGGCTCTTTCCGGTGGTCAGAAGCAGAGAGTTGCGCTCGGTCGTGCGATCGTTCGTACCCCCA
This sequence comes from Eubacteriales bacterium, assembly GCA_045631365.1. GTDB lineage: Bacteria > Bacillota > Clostridia > Oscillospirales > CAG-272 > UMGS1696. The sequence goes on from JAZQUQ010000064.1 coordinate 2,496, forward strand.
AGGTATTCCTTCTCGACGAACCTCTGTCCAACCTGGACGCGAAGCTTCGTGCTGCCATGAGAACAGAGCTTACCAAGATCCACCAGAGAGTTGGTACAACATTCGTATACGTAACACACGACCAGGTAGAAGCTATGACCATGGCTACCCGTATCGTTGTTATGAAGGACGGTCTCATTCAGCAGGTTGACA
>JAZQUQ010000065.1:0-2408 GCA_045631365.1 Eubacteriales bacterium
TTCGCTCACATCTACTTCATTGACTGGGACCACGTTCGTGCACGCCGCCGTCAGCTCAACGTTACCGTTATGGGTACAACCGACGACGTTGAAGACAGAAAGTGGAACAACGGCGAAGTCATCAACACTCTCCGCAAGTTCACCGACGAAGAAAAGGCGTTCGACGTTCACTACACTCTCCAGCAGCAGAGATAAGGGCATTCAGTAAAACGAACTTGTAAGCAAGCTTGCCCTTATCCGAAAAAACCTTTGAAAATGGGTCCAACCATTTTCAATCGGTGTATCAACTTTGGTTGATCCACCGACCGGCTTTTTCCAAAGTTGGGTTGGTTCAGGTTCAGTAAAACCGAATCGTAAGTAAGCTGGCCCATAGTTTGGCTGGTTTGCCTTTAGAATAGCTGAAAAACAAGAATTACATAAAGGGATCAACGGAACCGAGGATCGACAGCAAGTTGATCACCGATTCCTTGATTCCTTTTTCATTTCATACATTAAGGATAAATCTATGTCAATTTATCTTGCAATCGATCTCGGAACCACGGGCTGCCGCAGTATTCTTTTTGATGAATCGCTGAAGGAGCTGGGTTCCGCTTATGAGGAATACGGGCTGATCACCCCCGATGCCAAATCCGTGGAACAGGACGCCTCCCTTTGGTGGGCTCTGACCCTTCGTACTGCGAAAAAAGCCATTGCGGAATCGGGCGTAGATCCCGCATCCGTGAAGGGAATCTCCGTAAGCTCCCAAGGAATTACCGTCGTTCCCGTTGACCGAGAGATCAACCCTCTCTCGAATGCTTTGACGTGGCTCGACATGCGGGCGGCGGAGGAAACCGACTTTCTCCTCCGTGATTACGGGGATCTTCCCATGTTTATCCATACGGGAAAGCATATTGACCCCGCGTACACCCTTCCGAAGATGCTGTGGATCAAGAAGCATCTGCCTGCCATCTGGGATTCCGCGTGGAAATTCCTGATGCCCATGGATTTCCTCCTTGCAAAATTCACGGGGAACTGCGTGACCGACCATTCCATGGCTTCGGGAACTCTTTTCTACGATATTAAGAATTGTGTCTGGAGTGAGGAGATTCTTACCCGATACGAAATTCCCGTGGAAAAGCTTCCCGAGCTCCGCTGGAGTGGGGAAAGTGCGGGTACGGTTCTTCCCGAAGTGGCGAAGGAACTGGGAATTTCCGAAAACTGCATTGTTGCGGTGGGCGCACAGGATCAGAAGTGTGCTGCCCTCGGTGCGGGTCTTTGCCATGGAACCATGACCATTTCTCTCGGTACGGCGGCTGCTGTGACCAAGCGGTGGAACGAGGCGCTCACCGCGGAGCATACCGCCATCAGCTGGTGCGGATATGCGGATAAAGGCACGTGGGTGACGGAGGGAGTCGTCAATACGGCGGGTACCTGTCTCCGTTGGCTCCGTGACACCGTTTATGCGGGCGAGAGCTACAAGACCATCGACGAGGAAGCGGATGCGGTCAGACGGGACAATACGGTTCTGTTTTACCCCTATTTGAGCGGTGCGTCCGCCCCCGACAGCGATCCCGAAGCTACGGGTGCCTTCTACGGCATCAATCTTTCCACCAAGCGTGGGAATCTTGCTGCCGCTGTGATGGACGGTGTGGCGTTCCAGATCCGCCGACTCCTTGAGGCAATGGATGCATACGGCAACGTGGATCGACTTGTCATCTTCGGCGGCGGTGCCAAGAGCAAGTTGTGGTGTCAGATCATCTCCGATGCTACGGGACTTACTTTGACCGTTCCTTCTACCGCGGAAGCGGCGGGAGCGGGTGCGGCCATCCTTGCGGCACGGGCAAACGGCGTGACCCTTGCTCCTCTGGAGGGGGCGTTCACCTACGAACCCTCCGACGCCAAGGAGATTTACGAAAAACGCTATCAAAACTATTGCAATACAAAAAATAAGTTATGGAAGGGGGCAGATGCATGATGACTGCCATCAAAAATGCTAAGATTGTCCTGGAAAACGGCATCCTTTACGACGGCGTAATCCTCATTGAAGGGGACAGAATCCTTGCGGTGGGTGACAGGGCAGAAGTGGAAATCCCCACAGATGCAAACTGCATTGACGCAAAGGGAAGCTACGTCGGCCCCGGTTTTGTGGATCTCCATTGCCACGGCGGGAACGGAAGTATGTTCTACAGCGAGCCCGAAAAGGCGGCGGAACATTTCCTTGCCCACGGAGCCACTACCATCCTTGCCACCCTTTATTACGATCTGGACCTTCCCGACCTTATCGCTTCCGTTGACCGAATCGAAACTGCCATGAAGACGGGCGCGGGACGGGCGATCGGCGGTATTTATATGGAAGAAGTCGGATCGTAGCCATGTCGTTCTGTGGGCCAAGGAGGTGTGATCAGGGCTTGTCTTGCTAAGACGAGTTG
>JAZQUQ010000066.1:0-4055 GCA_045631365.1 Eubacteriales bacterium
CAAGCCGTCGTATGCGTCCCAAAGCTCCATAAATACCTTCTTTCGCATCATTTGCAATGCGGCACAAAAGCTTTCTTAAACTTAAGTGCGTACTCTTTAATCCAATTAATCTCTTGTGTCAGCAGAGAGTCGTCGCTTAAATCAAAAGATTTGGTCAGCAATATGCGGCTGGCCTTCTTTTCCGGCAGGCGCCTCCAATCCAAAACGCAACCAATCGCGTCCTCTATCTCGCTCTTTTTCGAATAAAGTTCATCGAACAATTTTTTATTATTGGATATATACAACTCGATCACAATTTCGTTTCGTTGAACCAAATACAAAACAGAAATATGGCACTTGTGCACGCCAATACTCAAATCGTACCAATGATCCATGGACGGCTTATGTGAATTAAACTCTTTTTTAAACTGCGGATCTGCAAACGCAATGTCGTTCAGATTGTTCCAAAAGTTCCACCTTGCCTGTCTAGCGGCACTATTTGCCTCTATGCTCGTCACCTTAATCTCTTTCGTCCAATTATTCGGTTCTTCGACAACATTGAATTTGGGCGCAAGTAGCGAATCATTGATTTGCCAAAGCTCAATTTCAATCAAGAAAAAATTAATTTCCTCGTCAGAATGATTGTTCAACCACTCAATTGCCGCCCGATGAGCATCTCTCGCTTTTTTCACAATCCAAATAATCGTCGCGGCGTTCTTGCCTGCCGCATAAGTAATAATCTGTCCTAAATGCGTATGGTTGGAGTCCTCCAACTGATTCTCAATTATTACTTTTCTGCCAGTATTTGTATCAATACCTACAATATCTGCGCTAAATCCGTCCACATCGGCTTCTGTTTCTTCAAGCTCAATATCAATACCAATCGTTTCACCGAGCAACTTCAAATTATTCGGCTTCGCAAGCCACGGTGTAAACTCTAACGCCTCGTGCGCCCAAACCGATCTCAAATCATCAATTTTCTTCATAACGCCAAGTTGAATCATGATAAGCTCCTTTATTCATTTACCATCTTCTGCCGTTTTTGCGCTAACAAGACCTGATCTCTTGTAGCCTCATCAAGCGCAACACAAACAAGTTCGATATTAAACTGACGAATACTCTCTGCCAAAAAAGAAGTGCTCTGCAACTCGTTCAACACAACAGCATCGCAAACAATAAGCAACTTCCGAAACGGTTGCCTTTCGTTCTTTTCGAGCAAAAGCATTTTAAGAATATCATTCGCAAGTTTGTGTCTTTGCCCCACCTTCAATTTACCTATATGGGCATGAATTTCGCCAACAATTCGTTCGGAGCATGAATAAAGATCCGGCTGAATGTAGGGATTTTTGTTGTCCGCCAAGCGAATCATAGGATTCCTCTCCAAAGGAACTCCAAGATTTTTTCAACAATTCCGGCCACTATTTTTTCAACGCTTCTTTGCGTCAAAGAATCCGATTTTAGCGAATTTGACATCATTGACCTCTCAGAACTTTACTTTCATACGCAGTATATCACACCTTCGGGAAAAAGTAAAGAAAAAAGGAAGCCTCTTTTCGAAAAAGAAGCTTCCAATGTGCTCAATACAGCCATTCTCCCACACGGAGGGTCGTTTCCGTTCTGTTTTCGATGAGGCCGTAGATGGTCTCTGTGGCGACGGTGTAGTAATGCTGTTCCGTTTCGGTAAATCCTTCGTCGTAGTAAGGCACGTCCAGCAGGATCATGCCGTCGTATACCACAATATCATGGATCTGCAGTCTGCCGTCCTCGCGGGCGATGATACGGAAATATTCGTCCGTCTCGGTGTCATACACCCACACATCCCCGCCCCGCACCACGGTGCCGTGATCGAACTGAGAGACGAACAGGAAATACCGTCTGTCCAGCCACTTCATGGCGGAAACCGTCTCGTATTCCGGCAGGCCGCTAATATCCAGCTGTTTCTTCTCGTCCGTGCCGATGTCGTAGAGATAGACCGTGGAGATCACTTCCCAGGAAAAATCGTTGAAAACCACCCTGTCCTCGTACAGATCCATATAGCCGTCGATGAAATCGTCTTCCGTGTGGAACTGGCGGAAGGAACCGTCCTCCCCGCGAGCGTAATACCGTGCGATAAAGTCTACTTGCTCATCCCAGTACGCCATGATCAGGACTTGTCCCCGGATCTGGTTCAGAATATATCCGTTTTGCAAAGGATCGGTTTCTTGAGGAATGGATTCTTCAAGGGAGCTTTCCTCCGGGACACTTTCCGCGGAGACGTTCTCCTCGGGCAGAGTGCTTTCCTCAAGGGAAGAGGCTTCACTTTCCGCAGGAGCCACCGAAAGGGCGGGAGGTTCTTCCGCCACACATCCGCAAAAAGCGGCGGCAAGAGCGGCGATCAATAAAAATGCAACGTATTCTTTCATAACATCCTCCTTCGGAATTTAGTTTTCGTCTGTTTTTATACTATCATACCTCTTTTTTGCTGTCAATCATTTTTGATATTTATTTTCCGACCATTCACAAAATGGATAAAAACGGCTTGGGAAAAGCCCCAAGCCGCTTGCTTATTCAAATATACAGCCGTCGAACAGGTCTGCCCACCAATCCCTTGTAGAAGAGCCTTCCTCCCGATAGACCAATTTGTCTCCCACAACGTCAAAACGGTAGGTATACTTCCCATCGGAGGTGTTCAGCACCAACCGCCCCTTTTCCAAAGAATACTGCCCGTGCCCGGTGTAACTGCTCAAACTGCCGAACCACATATGAAAGGTTCCGTCCTCGCACAAGGATATGTCGGAAGACATGAGCCCCATAGCATCCGGCGTAGTCTTGTAAAGCGTTCTCCCCACCGGGAAGGAGGTTCCGTCCTCCCCGAAGGCGACGGGATCTACCATGTCGATCACCACTTCCCCGTTCTTTTCTGTCAAAACGGGAGTGCCCAGAATGGCAAGGGGTGTTTCTCTGCCCCAAAGTCTTGCTTCAAGGTACAGAGCACCGTTTTGCTCCGTCAGCCAGCAATCGTATCCATCCCGCGCGCCGGCTTCGTATTTCTCCATGGCAACCAAATCGTACACTCCGACATGGGAGCTTACGATCCCCGAGCCGAGGGTACAGCGAATCAACAGCTCCCGCAGACCGTCCCCGTTCAGATCCATAAAATATGCCCCTGCGATCTGATTGGCACGGAGCAATAGGTGCTCCCCTTCCTCATCCTGCATACGAATCTCCCAGCTTTTTTCCCAACTTCCGCCCATGAAGAAAGTTTTCCCCGGATATTCCTCCAGCGTGATCTCCTTCACGTAAGCAGGATCCTGCCAGCCGAACCACTTCACGATGGATTCATCCAGGGGCACTTCCTCGGCGGATTCCTCGTTGGGGTATCGCAGGGAGGTCTCCCAATCGGAAGAAGGGGTCTCCACGGAAACGGATTCGTCGGAAACAACACCTTCAATACGTTGTTCCTTCATCACCAAACGGATCTCCCCGTTCTGCTCCTCCAAGGCGAGAAGGCCTGTGGTTTGTTTATAGTGGTCGTAGCTATCCTTGGCTCGCACCATCAGGCGGTCATTTTCTTCGTATAAGCAATAATCCGTTTTCGGGCGGCCCGACAACTCATAGCATTCACCCGCCGCATAATCATACACGTATACGTGGCCGGAAATCCAGCCGGAACCCCAAAGCGTACTGCCGCAGATCTCGGGCACTTCATCGCCGTTGAGATCGGTAAAATACACGTTTACGATAGGCATCCCGATGAAGAGCACCTTCTCCCCCTCTTCCGTGAGGGCGACCAATTCTGAACTGCTGCAACGGAAGGTCACGCCCGGGAAGGCTTTCAGTTCCAGAAGAGCCTCTTCTTTCTCATAATCCATGCCCGGAATCTCCTCCCAGGCAATCACGTTTTCTTCCTTCAGCGGGTCGGTCAAGAACCACACCGCCGCAAAGGAGGTGACCAGGATCGCCCCGATCAGGATCCAAAGGGCGGGCTTTTTGTAGTGCAGAATGGACTTCACACGGGACTTCACCCCGTTTTCTCCGAAGGCCAAGGGGCAGGCGGAGATCATCCGTCTGGGGGCACTGCAGTTGATCAAGGCGTT
>JAZQUQ010000067.1:0-5434 GCA_045631365.1 Eubacteriales bacterium
TGCTGCAAGCTGGCAGGGGTGGACGTGAACACCTATTTCCCCTCCTGTCCCGATCTTCAGAGCGGTATCGTGGTGGCGAGAGGTCATTGGAACGCAGAGAAACAGGATTTCGAGTTCACCTACTCCAATCCCATTATCATCAGCGATACCCAAAGCTCCCGCGGCTTCATGGAGCCTCAGCTTGCTACACTGAAGAGCGGCAGAATGGTGCTGGTTCTTCGCGGTTCCAACTTCATTTACGAACCCTGGAACACCAGAATCAGCCCCACAGCTCCCAACTTCAAGTGGTACGCCTACTCTGATGACGGCGGACGCACCTTCTCTCCTGCAATGCCCTGGCATTTTGACACCCGTGAGGTGGTTTATTCTCCCGCATCCATCTCCTCCTTCTTCCGTTCCAAGAAAAACGGAAAGCTTTACTGGATCGGCAACGTCTACAGCGATCCTTCCAGAGTTTACGCAAACGATCCCCGTGACATCCTGCAGATCTGTGAGGTGGACGAGACCCACGGCCATCTGATCAAGGATACCATGCAGGTCATCGATACCGTAAGAGAAGGGCAGACCGACGTGGAGCTTTCCAACTTCAGTATTGTGGAAAACAGAGAGACCCTCAATCTGGAGCTTCGCCTTGCTAAGATCGACATTGACGGCAAGCTGCAGGACGACGGCTTCTGGTACTCCGAGGCTTGGGAGTATATCATTTCTTTTGAAGACTAAAGGTAGATTAGAACTATGGCACAGTTGAAAATCGACAGCGTGATGCGTTCCTCCAACCCTAATGCGGAGGAGGCATTCTACCGTTCTTACGACAAGGACGGAAACCTTGTGGAAACACGGTTGACCATGACCGAAACCGACTACTACAACGGTGCGTGGACCCGCGTCAGCTCCGACAACGGCAGAACCTGGGGCGATTGGGTGAAGCAGTTCTCCGATGAAGGGGGCGAACACCGAAACATCATCCCCGGCAACGAGTTCGGTGACGAATTCGACGACGGCTCCGACTATTCCGACGGCAATGCGGTTTACCACGAGCAAAGCGGATGCTATGTCTGCTGCGGGAACAGCTTTTATCTGGTCGACGGCCGCAAGGGTTACTACGCTTACTGGGAAAAGGGCGAGAACACCTTCCGCTGGCATGCTTACTTCAGCTTTAAGCGTCCCGACGGTACCGTTGTCAAGCGGATGTTCGAATTTGAAGAGGGCGGTGCGGATTATGACCCCGCGAAGACCCGTGATCCTGCGTTTCTTGACAAAAACCTTGCGGCTGTACAGCACATGCGGATTCTTCCCGACGGAGACCTGTTCTTCGTTCTCGGTCTGACCGTGCGTCTTTGCTGCAAGCTGGCTGGTACCGACGTGAATACCTTCTTCCCTTCCTGTCCCGATCTTCACATGGGTATGGTTATGGCAAGAGGACATTGGAACGCAGACAAGCAGGATTTCGAGTTCACCTATTCCAACCCCGTGATGATCAGCGACGTGCAGAGCTCCCGCTGCTTCATGGAACCTCAGTTCACCATCCTTGAAAACGGCAGAATGCTACTGGTTCTCCGCGGCTCCAACGCCAAAGAAGAGGGCTGGAACACCAGAATCAGCCCCTATGCACCTTCCTTCAAATGGTACTCCTACTCCGATGACGGCGGACGCACCTTCTCTTCCGCGATGCCCTGGCATTTCGATACCCGTGAGGTGGTGTATTCCCCTGCGACCATTTCCGCTTTCTTCCGTTCCAAGAAAAACGGCAAGCTTTACTGGATCGGCAACATCATCGACGAACCTTGGAAGATCAACGGAAACGATCCCCGATACATTCTGCAGATCTGTCAGGTGGACGACACCCACGGTCATCTCATCAAGGATACCTTGACCGTCATCGACACCATCCGTGAAGGGCAGACCGACGTGGAGCTTTCCAACTTCGGACTTCTTGAAAACAGAGAAACCCTCGACCTTGAACTGAGACTGGCGAAGATTGACTTCAACGGTCAGCTTCAGGAGCAGGGCTACCTCTACTCCGAGGCGTGGGAGTATTACATCAGTTTTGATTGATCGATTGGATTACGGAGATAAAACATGGCACAATTAAAGATCAGAAGCGTCATGCGGGAAGCCTATCCCGATAAAGAGGTGGACTATTTCCATCGCTACGATGCAAACGGCAATTTGGTGGAATCCCGTCTTACCATGACGGAAACCGACTATTTCAGCGGTGCATGGACCCGCATCAGCTCCGATAACGGCAGAACTTGGGGCGAATGGGTCAAGCAGTTTGAGGATGAAGGGGGCGAACACCGCAACATCATCCCCGGCAACGAATTCGGCGACGAGTTCGAGGACGGATCGGACTATTCCGATGAAAAAGCGGCTTACCATGCTCCGAGCGGATGCTATATCTGCACGGGAAACGACCACTACCTCATGAACGGCCGTGACGGATATTACGCTTATTGGAATGGTGCGGATACCATTCGCACTCACGCATACTTCTGCTTCAAGCGTCCCGACGGAACCGTTGTCAAGCGGATGTTTGAGTTTGAGGAGGGCGGTGCCTATTACGACCCTGCAAATTCCCGAAATCCTGCTTATCTTGACAAAAACCGTGCGGGAGCAGGTGGAATCAACTTCCTTCCCGACGGAGATTTCTACATTATCCTGACCGTGAATATGCGTCTCTGCTGCAAGCTGGCAGGGCTGGATGTGAATACATTCTATCCCTCCTGCGCCGATCTGCACGTGGGTGTTATGATCGCACGGGGACACTGGAAGCCCGAAAAAGAGGATTTCGAGTTTACCTATTCCAACCCCATTATGGTCAGCGACCTGCAGAGCTCCCGCGGATTTACCGAACCCCAGCTTACCGTTCTCGAAAGCGGCAGAATGCTCCTTGTTTGCCGCGGCTCCAACGGCATCGAGCCCGGTTGGAATTCCAGAATCAGTCCCGCCGCACCCGGTTTCAAGTGGCACGCTTGGTCCGATGACGGAGGACGTACCTTCACGCCCGGTATGCCGTGGCACTTCGACACCCGTGAGGTCGTTTATTCCTCCGGTTCCATGTTTACCTTCTTCCGCTCGAAGAAAAACGGCAAGCTTTACTGGATCGGTAACATCATCGACGAGCCGTGGCGGATTCACGCAAACGATCCCCGCCATGTTCTGCAGATCTGTCAGGTGGACGACACCTACGGCCATCTCATCAAGGAGACCCTGACCGTCATCGATACCGTTCGTGAAGGTCAGACCGACGTGGAGCTTTCCAATTTCAATCTGTTTGAAAACAAGGAAACGCTGGAGCTTGAGGTTCGGGTGACAAAGATCAACTTCGACGGCAAGCGTCAAGAGGAGGGCTACCTCTACTCCGAGGCTTGGGAGTATTATATTTCTTTCGAAGAATAATTCTCTCGAAGAATAAGGATGCACTGCGTTAAAAAGCTTTGCTGCCTTCGTTACTTATTGAAAACACGGGAAAGCATCGTTTTTCCCTGTTTTATATACAAAAAAATAAATTTTTATTTATCAGGAGGATACCCCTATGGCAAGAATCATGATTCCCCACGAAGAGTACCTTGAGAGAATCAAGAAGGCTGCTGACCTTGCAGCGAAGATGAACCTGGACGTTCTCGTTGTGAACTCTACCGAGTCTGACTACGCAAACGTACGTTATTTCACAGGCTTCTGGCCTCTCTTTGAACGCGCAGGCGTAGCAATCACCCCCGCAGGTGACGCAGCCCTCATCGTTGGTCCCGAAAGCGGCAAGTTTGCAGCTGACAGAAGCCACATCGACAACGTGTTCATCTCTCTCGACTACCGTGAATCCGCAAACCCCGCTTACCCCGAAACAAAGACCAGCACATACCGTGACGTATTCCAGGCTCTCGGTGTAAAGGGCGACAAGCTCCGCATCGGTGTTTGCTCCATGATCGACACAACTGCTGTTATGATGATGGGTCTGAAGAACTCCTATCCCGAAGCAGAGATCGTAGACGCATTTGACATCATGCTGACACTCCGCAGCATTAAGTCCGCAAACGAAATCGCTTGTATCAGAGAAGGTCTCCGCATCACAAAGCTGGCTACCGAAGAAGTTATCCGTACCCTCCGTCCCGGTGTTACCGAACTCCAGATGGTTGGTGTTGCTCAGCGCGTAATTTACGAAAACGGCGCAGAATACGAAGGTCTTCCCATGTACGTATTCTCCGAAAAGTCCACTTCTCACTGCATCTCCCGTCCCTGCTACCGTGAAATCGGTCTCGGCGACATCGTTCAGCTGAACCTTTCCGCAAAGGTTGACGGTTACTCTCCTTCCATCGGTATGCCTGTTTCCATGGGTAAGATGACTCCCGAAAAGAGACGCATCGTTGAATTCGGTCTGGAAGCTCACCGCTGGACAGAAGCTCAGCTGAAGGCTGGCGTTCGCGCAGGCGATATCGCTACCAACTTCTACAACCTGTACGTTGAAAGAGGCTTCAAGGAAAACTTCGCATACGGTCCTTGCCACGGTCTCGGTCTCATCGAGGTTGAAGCTCCCTGGATGGAATCCAACTCCGAATACCTCCTCCAGCCCGGTATGACATTCAACATCGACACCTTCACCATGGCTCCTACCTTCGGTGTACGTTGGGAACACACCATCGCGATCACAGAAACCGGCTGCGAAAGCCTCTGCGATCCCATCGACAAGATCATCGAACTCGATTTCTAATTCAAACGAAATCCTTTTGCGGCAGAACGGTTGCGGAATCCTTTCGGGCTCCGTAACCGGGCGTCTGCCCGATCCCCAAAATATACATCACATCCTACCTGCATTCAGGCGAACATGAACAGGGAATTCAGAATCGGACGGCATCCCTATCGGATCAGCGGTTCGGTCAGAACCATACAGAGAAGGATTGCCGGATTATTTTAGAGGTATTGAAATGAAAGATATGAAGATGAACATTTATCCCGAGTTTTTCTCAAATACGGAGAAAACCGTTTTTGAAGCTGACTCATTCAAAGTCACCGCATTCAAGTATTCCACAGGAGTGTGCGCTCTGAAGCTTATAAACGGCGACAGCGAACTGATTCTTCTCCCCTTCCAGGGACAGCAGATTTGGCGTGCACGCCTCGGCGGACGCGATCTGACCATGAAGAACTGCTACGAGGAACCCGTAGATACCACAGATTTTATCACAACCTACGGCGGTTTCCTCATTCACTGCGGCGCAACTGCTATGGGAAACCCCAGTCCCGAAGATACTCACCCCCAGCACGGTGAACTCCCCAATATGCGTTACGATTACGCGTATATCAAGTACGGCGAGGACGAAAAGGGCACTTATGTTGCAATTGGCGGCTACCGTGACCACCTTGTCGCGTTCACCAACCATTTTGAAGCAGAACCCGAAATCAAACTCTATGACGGTGCATCTACTGTGGATGTAACCATGAA
>JAZQUQ010000068.1:0-1963 GCA_045631365.1 Eubacteriales bacterium
GTTGTCAATGCCGGGGCAGGAGTAGAACTCGTTGTCTGCACCCCAAACGGTACCGTGCGTGCGGTTGTAAAGGTAGAGATCGGCGGAAACTATGGTCTTTTCGTCCACGCCTGCCGCTTCCGCAACGATTTTCATGAGGCTCCCCTTGCTGTCCGCACCGCCGAACAGGGGCATCATGTCAACGGCGGCGTTGTAGGTATATCCGCTGTTGACCGTGCGGTTCTGATGAATGGCTACGTTGGGGATCAGCACAAGATCGCGATCAACCTTCACGTTTTTCGCCGTAAAAGTGCCGTTTTCGGAAAGGATCAGGCGACCTGCCACGGAAAGAGGCTTGTCAAGCCACGTGGAATAAACGGTTCCGCCGTAAACCTCTGTGTTCAGCTTCACGTACTTGCCGAACGCATCCGTTTCCGTCACCGTCTTCAGCTTGAAGCAGGGAGCATCCGTGTGGCTCGCCATGATCATAAAGGAAAGATCCTTCACAGCCGCGGGAACGGCAAATGCGAGAATGGAAGAGGTGTTTCTCGTCACATAATACTTCCCGCCGGGAACGATTTCCCATGCCTCCCCCTCGGCAAGACGGACAAATCCCGCCTCCGAAAGAAGCTTCGCCGCCGCATCCACCGCATGAAACGCCGTAGGTGCAGACTCAATAAACGCAATCAAATCCTTGGTAATCTTAATATTTTCTGCTTTCATAAATACTCCTTTGGAGGGACGCATGCTAAGGGGAACTTTTTGCAAAAAGTTCCCCTTAGGAACCCCTCAAAAATCTTTAAACTTTTTATAGAGATATAGCAACAGCAAAATCTTAGATTCCTCCCATTTTATCCATGTATAAAAAGGTTTTGGGGAGGGTCGAATATCAATACCGCGGTATTGATATTCAGAACCCCTTTTCCTCAAAAAGGGGTTCCCGCGGAAAACATTTCCACAAAAGCCTCCGCCACCGCTGTGCCGCCGATTGCGTCGGGGTGGCCGCCGTATTGGCAGATGCAGCCCAGGTTGGGGTCGGCGTCGAGGACTCGTTCGAGATCGAAGAAGGGGAGGTTGTGCTTTTGGGCGAGGCGGGGGATGGCGCGGTTTGCGATTCGCCATTGCTCCGCCTGTTGAGGCTTGAAGGTGAAGGGGGGGACGGTGCAGAGGATCACTTGCACCCCTGCTTCCGTGAGGAGTCGGATCAGCGTTTCTTCCGTCTCGAGGAATTCCACCGCCGTATCGCTTCTGCCGCGGCGGTAGGAGCCCGATTCCAGATCGTTCACCCCGTATGCCAGCACCGCAATGTCGCATTGCTTTCCCTTATAAAGCCACGCGCCGTCGGTGGCAGCATCGGAGCCTCTGCCGAAGCCAAGCCCCAGATTCCACACGGCGTAGTCTTCACCGAGGGCAGATGCTATCTTCGGAACCCACATTTCGTAGCGGTTGATGGTGGTGCCGCATCCTTGGGTAATGGAATCCCCGAGGAACGCCACCGTCTTTTTTACCGTTCTGTCACAACCAAACAGGGCGGGGAACGGGCAGTCCGTGCCGTATTTCCAACCTTCGCCGAAGTCACAGAATACGGGAACCTGGCTGTCGGGGGTCAAGGGAATTCCGTCTCCCTCAAGCTCCCACTCCCACACCAGATAGTTCCCCTTTTCCGCGTGAAATTCCACGGGATCGCTCCAGAATTTCTCGTCGGGGGCAACGTCCTTGGTGGGGCTTCCGTCAAAGGTGATCCTTACCCCATCGGAGACGGGGATCGCCTTTCCCAAAACCTCGGAGGCTTTGTCGTCCCCGCTGTCGGGTGCGGCGGACAAGGTTGCGGAAAGAATCCGCCAATGGCCCCCCGATTTGTTCCGATACGCCACTCCACCGCTGCAGAATGTGCTGTCTACCGTGTTGGAAAAGAAGAATCGCCAAGTAAACGCCCCGTATACCGTGGGACGGAGGTACGCTCTCGCACGGAACCGAACCTGCT
>JAZQUQ010000069.1:0-4101 GCA_045631365.1 Eubacteriales bacterium
GAAGGGAAACTTTTTGCAAAAAGTTTCCCTTCCCCCGCTATTTTTAGATTTCAGTTTCAAAGATTCGGTTTACCATGATGTCGGAGTCTCCGCCGAAGGATTGGATTGCGACGACCCGACGGTCTTTGGGGACGATGGCAAGGAGCTGACCGTACATGCCGCCCTTGAAGTAGCCTCTCCCTTTCTCGTCATGGTCGAAGGCATAGCCCCGTTCCGCAGCCATGGCGGTCCACTCCTCCGAGAGAATCCGCTTTCCGTTGTATACGCCGCCGTCAAGGTAGAGGAGTCCCAACTTTGCCATATCCTCGGAACCGATATACAGCCCCGTGGCACCGATGGAGTATCCCTTCGGGCAGCTGCTCCACGCCGCCTCACGGAAGCGGAGGGGGGAGAACAGTTCTCGCCAAAGGAATTTGTCCAGGGCTTCCCCTGTGATTTCGGACACAATCCGTGACAGCAGATAAAACGCGCCGTCCGTGTAGCAGAATTCCGTCCCCGGATCGGTTTTCAACGGATAGGTCAGCATATACCGAAGAAAGTCTTCTCCGAACTCGTTGGAATTCACCGCATCGATGTCAAGGAAGCCGAAGGGGAGACCGATCCGATGGGTCAGCGCCATATCTACGGTGACCGTGTGCCAGCGGAGGTCCATCCCCTCCTCGGGAAGGTGACGGCGAAGAATTTCGGTCACTTTGTCCTCGGGGCGGATCAGCCCGCGGTCGTACAGAAGCCCGATGGCAGTCATGGTGAAGGGCTTCGCAACGGAGTAGGTGTTGAGGCAATTGTAGGTATCCATGCGCTCAACGGTTTCGGACACCCCGTCCTTGATTTCGGTGATGCGGGTGTAATCAAAAGGTTGTGTGCGGATGAATTCCGCAAAATTCCTGAGAAAACAGCTCATAGCTTATCCTTTCTGTATGGATGATATTGTTAAGGCACGGAAACCCAACTCTCCGTGCCTTAACAGATTTATTGAAGCTTTATTCCACGATGTTCTTTTCAACAAATTCGGTGAAGAGCCTCTTGATCTCGCCGATTTTTGCCTTTTCGTCTTCCTCCAGAGCCGCATCGTATGCTGCCGCAAGGGCCGCAAGAATTTTGTCGGGGAGGAATTCACCGTCTTCGGGATCATCGTAAGCAACGAAGTCTTCGTAGTATTTGATGGGTGTTGTTTCCCAGTGCAGGTTTACATTGAACTCGGTGGAGTAGTACTCACAGCCCAGCTCCCAGCCGATGCGTACCAGACGGTAGTATTCCTGCATTTCGTCGGATGCCTCACCGTAAACCTTGTCGCAGTAGTAGTCGATGAGGGCAGCCACGTCTTCCTCGGGATTCCAGCTGAGTTTGTGGTAGATCCAATTGGTCATGGCCTGCATTGCCCAGCCGTCTGCCTGTGTGTAATCGGGGTTCTGACCGCGCTTGTGCTTGTTAGCTTCCGTGATCTCCCACCAGAAGGGGACATTTCCGTCCGCACAGCCGGCATCGTTGACACCCACCAGACCAAGCTCCGCAAAGAGTTTGAGGTCATCCTGCATACGATCCCACATGGGACGTTCGTAGGCAAAGTAGGATGCACTGCAGCCGTAGTAGTTCAGCTCGATGATGTTGTTGGTAACCGCAATCCACTTTTCAAAGTTTGCCCACAGATCGGAGGATTCTCCCGCAACGGGCTCGTTAATGGGGTGTGCCACGTCCTCGCATTCAAAGCAGAACACGATGATGATGTTGTCCTCCAGCTCGCAGCGGGGAGGGGTCAGCCCCAGAATATAAGCATAGGTGGGAACGTACACATCGGGGTGCTTTTCCTTGATCTGCCGTGCAATGCGGTTGATGAAGGTGAAGTAAACGGTGGAGAAATAGTCGCTGTCCGTGGGGGTGACAAACTGACCGGGGGCGTATTCAAAGGGCTCGGTCATTTCGGGATATACACCGGTCTTGAAGAGCCAGTCGTTCTCGCATACCCCCACATAGCGGAGGTTGCAGGATTCTTTGTACTCATCCAGGGCAGCGATCATGGCGGCGGCAACGGTGTCCGCTGTCAGCTCGCTCCAATAGTTGACCTGGCTGGAGGTTTCTCTGGTTCCGTGAACGCCGTCAAGGTCAGTTTCCCAGTATTCGTTAACGTTGGGATCATAGAGGGGACTTTTCAGGAGCCAGTCGGTGACGTTGTGTCCGTAGATGAGGGGGGTGATACCGAGGGAGCTTTGGAACTGAACGTCGGATGCGGAGAAGAGTTCCACGTTTTCCACGTTCAGCTTGTTTCTTGCCATCAGGGTCAGATTGGCTGTGTCTGCGGCACCGTTGCCCCAGATCACACGTCCGCGGAATTCGAAGGGGGATTTCTCGCGGTAGTTGGTCTTCACCACTTCAAGGGTGGGCATTTCGTCGTAAATGGTACCGATGCTTTCATCCGCACGGGTCCAAAGGACACCGAGATTTTCTTCGATGAAGTCATACACCCCATTCATGGTACCGCGGGACGTTGCGCCGAAAATATAGATGGCGTCTTCCGTCGTGCGGATGGCAAAGCCGTCAGAACCGTAACGCTTGTAGGTTTCGTCCCCGTCGGTGTCACGGAGCCACGCGAGATCCTCGGGAAAGAGGGTTTCAAGCTGGGGGATGGAAGCGGGAGTACCCACATAGATGGGGAGGCTCGCGGACTGTGCTGCGTTGGTTGTGGCAATCTCGGCGGTGCTTACCAGCTTGATGTGATAAGCAAGGTCGTTTGCCGCTAACTTTTCGTTGGTGTCAGCGGTGTCGGCAAGGACGATGTGTGCTTTGGCAATGCCGTTTTCCGTAATGCGGGAGGTGTCAATGGGGGTGACTTCTCCAACATCCGTTTCAGAGCCTGCGGTTTCGGGAGCTTTCGTTTCGGCAGCTTCCGTTGCCTGTGTTTTTTCTGTTTCCTTCGCCGTTCCGTCGCCGCAGGAGACTGCAGAGGCAAGAAGAAGGGCGGCGAGAATAAGTGATAAGGTTCGCTTCATAATGATCTCCGTTTATTTAAAATCTTTTGTGTATGCAAGGAAGCCTTCCCATGCTTCGACGGTGAGGCATTCTCTCCGACGGGCGATGAATTCCTTTGCACGGTCGTCAGCCGCTTCCCAGGCTTTGTCAAGGACTTCACCGAGGGATTCGATGATATAAATGCCGTCAACCTCGGTGTCGAGGAAGTTGTAGTAAATATCCATGGTGGGGGAGTTCCAGCGGATGTTGGCGTTGAACATGGAATAAAGGGTCTCCGAACCGTCATCCCAGCCCATAGAGAGAATACGGTAGTACTCCAGCATTTCGTCCGCCGCATCTCTGTAGACTTTTTCACAGAATTCGGCGATCAGAGCATCCACGTCTTCGTAGGGATTCCAGCTCAGCTTGGTCATAAGCCAGAAGGTCAGCATATTGGTGTCCCATACGTCGTCGTTCACAAAGCCCCAGTCGTACTTGTCGAGGATAAAACGGGATTCGCCGCTGTCGTAATAGATGGGGGGCTGAACACCTGTGACACCGTTTTCCGCATAGTACTTGAAATCGTCCTGCATTCTATACCAAACGGGGCGTTCGTACCAGCCCATGGTGTAGCAGCAGCCGTAGTAGCCGTACATGAGGAGGTTATCGGTCACATCCAGCCACTTCTGAAGCATTTCCCAGTCAAGCTCGGGATACTGACCCTTGGGTTCATTATAGGGCTGGGTCAGGTCCTCGTTGATGGTGGAGAAAACAACGTAAACGTTCTCATGAAGCTCGCATCTCGGGGGATACAGTGTCTGGTAATACGCAAGGGTCTTGATTTTTACATCGGGGTACTTTTCCGCCACCTTTTCTGCGATTTTGTTGATAAAGGTGAAGTAGACGGTGGAATAGTAGTCGCTCATGTAGTCGTAATTGGGCTCGATGAACTGACCGGGGGCGTACTCAAAGGGCTCGGTGCATTCGGGGAACACCCAGTTCATGAGGCAGTCCTCCAGATTGATGCCGTAAAACTCCGCAGGTGTGGGAGTACTGTCGAGGTGGGCAATAACGGAAGCCGCGACCGTATCCACCACGAGGTCGCTCCAGATATTGTTCAGCATGGAGTCTGCGGCGGTCAAATGGTTGCCGTCGGGG
>JAZQUQ010000070.1:0-1662 GCA_045631365.1 Eubacteriales bacterium
AACCCTCCGTCCCGGGACATTCCTCATCGTTTATCCCGAGGATGCACATATGCCCTGCATCGCGGCAGATGAACCTGCACCCATCGGCAAGATGATCGCAAAAATGGCGGCAAAAGAGATCTGATTTTGCTCCATTCTGCAAGGTTACGTCAATCACAAGTTCGACAAAGCTCCGGAAAATATCCTGCCTTTTCATTAAAAGTTTTTCTCCCCCAATATTTGAAATAGAGCAAAAAACAACAGCTCGGCTGTCCCGTGTGGGATGACCGAGCTGTTTTGCGTTAAATATTCTTTACAAGACCTGTGAAAAGCTCCGAGAAGAACACGGAACCGAGGGTCATAACCAGACCCGCGATCACAACGCCCAGGGCAATGGTGGGGAGGGCACGCTTCAGCCGCATATCCAGCATGGCGGCAATCAAGGCTCCTGTCCATGCTCCGGTGCCGGGGGCGGGAATGGCAACAAAGAGCATGAGACCCAGCATTTCGTACTTCTGAACCTTCCCTTTTTTGCTTTCTGCCTTTTCCTCAAATTTGCGGGCAATGCTTCCGAGGCGTTCGCTTTTCTTTTTCATCCAGTCAAACACACGGCGGACGAAGAGAAGGATCACGGGGACGGGAAGCATATTTCCGATCACACACAGGAAGTAAACAAGAACCGGGTTCAAATCCATGCCGAGAATTCCTGTGGGGACGGCACCTCTCAGCTCAATGACGGGAACCATTGAGATACCGAATATAATCAGATACTTTAAAAGAAGACTCATGATTTCTCCATTCTGTTAAATAGGATAGGATGGGGATCAAACGGTGTGACGGGCAACGGCGTCAAGAACTGTCTTTCTGAAAAGTGCACACATTTCCGCACAGAGATCGTTGTGGTTTCTGCCCGGATCCACGTAGAGAGTAATGCGACGGCCCGCATCCTTCATGGCGTTAACAAAGCGGACGCTGTGCTTTTCAAGGTTTACCGCAGAATCCGCATCGCCGTGGAACAGGGTGTATTCCACATCGGGCATCTCCGCAGCCAGATGGAAGGGGGAGTTCATCCGAAGAGCATCTTCCATGGTTCCTTCATAATCGAAGAAGGCGCTGTAAAGAGTACGGGGCAGGTCCACGCGCTCGGTGAAATGGTACACCAGATCGCACACGGGGCAGTTTGCCACGCAGGCAGCGGGGGTTCTCTTTGCGTATCGGGTGTAGACAATGGAGGAAAGTCCGCCCATGCTGATGCCTGTGGAGATAATGGGTGTGGTTTCGGGGAGGTTGAATTCCTTCATCACCACGTCCACAATTTCGTCAACAAAGGCAAGATTCTGCTTGTTCATCCAGCCCCAGGGATTGCTGTAGGGGCAGAGGAACAGAATGCCGTTTTCGCCGTACAGCTTTCCGTCGGCGGGGTCGTCGTGGTGCATGGTATTCCAGCCCAGCCAGCAATGCTCGATGACGATGCCGCGGATGGGGCGGGTGCAGATTTTATCGTTGGAATAGGTGAAATTCCGCAGGTTTTCGTATGTAATGATTTTTTCCATAATCAGACAATCCTTTTATAAAATTATCACGTTAAATTATATCAAAACTCGAAAATAATGTCAAGGGTAAAACGGGAAAAGAAGACGGACCCACGTTTTGGAAGCGTGGAAGTCCGTCTTTTTGTCGGTC
>JAZQUQ010000071.1:0-6075 GCA_045631365.1 Eubacteriales bacterium
CAACTCCTTGGCTCACAGAACGACATGGCTACGATCCGACTTGACCTTCGACGCAGGCGTAATCGCTGCTGTTGCCGCTATCGTTTCCGCTGCAGGCTATGCAGTAGCAAAGAAGAGAAAGTAATCTCTGAACAAATCGCAAATCTCCCCTCCCCCTTCCGATTTTTCGGACGGGGGAGTTCTTTTTTGGGTCAGCGCCTTCTTTCTTTTTGTTTTATCTTGCACCTTTTGCCAATCTATGCTATAATAATGCAAAACAAACCCTCAGCCAATGGAGGAGCTTATGGAAAACAACAATTCGAAGGCGTGGCTGTATCTTCTGCCCGCCATCCTGTTTCTCGGGGTGTTTATGGTCTATCCCCTTGTGGACGTGCTGATCTACTCCCTGGAAGAAGGCTTCAACTCTGCCTCTCAAACCTATCTGGGAGTAGGAACCTACAACTATTCCTACGTTCTCCACGACCCCTATTTTCTGCAGGCGGTAAAGAATACCTTTATTCTCGTTATCATCACCGTTCCAGTCTCAACAGGACTTGCCCTGCTGATCTCCCTGGGACTGAGTTCCGTCAAAACGTTGCGGAATCTGTTCCAAACCGTCTATTTTCTCCCCTATGTAACCAACACATTGGCGGTAGGCCTTGTATTCATGATCCTTTTCAAGAAAACCCCTTATTCCGACGGTTTGGTCAACCTGCTGATCAACCTGTTCGGCGGTTCTTCCGTGGACTTTATTGACGGCCCCTACTGGGCGAAAATGCTGGTGCTCTGTATCTACACCGTGTGGGTGGTCATGCCCTTCAAAATTCTGATTCTCACCTCCGCCCTCGCCTCCGTCCGAGAGGATTACTATCAGGCGGCACGGGTGGACGGCACCTCCAAACTCCGTGTTTTCACAAGAATCACCCTGCCCATGATCTCCCCCATGATTTTCTATCTGGTGATCACAGGCTTTATCGGCGCGTTCAAGGCATACAGCGATGCCGTTGCCCTGTTCGGCACCAATCTGAACGCGGCGGAGATGAACACCATCGTGGGATACGTCTACGATATGCTCTACGGCGACAGCGGCGGATACCCCTCCTATGCTTCCGCAGCAGCTGTAATCCTGTTCGTCATCGTGCTGACCATCACCTGTATCAATCTGATGATCAGCAAAAAGAACGTCCATTATTGAGAAAGAGAGGTACAACCGTATGACTCAAAACGGTCTCGAAAAAAAGACAGCGGCAAAGCGTTCCGCCGTCAAAACCGTCACCTATGGGTTTCTCACCCTGTGGGGACTCATCGTGCTGTTCCCCTTCTATTGGATGATTCTAACCTCCATTAAAGAGTATGCCTCCTACAACGGGGAACATATTCCGAAATTTTTCACCCTCTCCCCCACCCTTCAGAACTACGTGGATGCCTTCACCGCAGTCCCCTTGGCACGGTATTTTCTGAACACTCTGATCTTCACCGTCGCCACCACGGCAATTATGATGGTTGTGATCGTCCCCGCGGCGTTTGCCTTCTCACGACTGAACTTTAAAGGCAAAAATCTCCTCTTTACCCTGTTCCTTTCTCTGATGATGATCCCCAATGAGCTTGTGGTCATCACCAATTTCGTAACCATCACCAATTTGGACCTCCGCAACACCTTCACCGGTCTGATTCTTCCCTCCGTTACCTCCGTTTTCTACATCTATCTGCTGAAGGAAAACTTCGCAGGAATCCCCGATGAGCTGTATTACGCAGCAAAGGCGGACGGCACCTCCGATTTCAAGTATCTGATGAAGGTGATGCTCCCCATGTGCAAGCCCACCGTCATCACCATCACCATTCTGAAGGTCATCGAGTGCTGGAACTCTTACGTATGGCCCCGTCTGATCACCGACGACGAAGCCTATTATTTGGTCTCCAACGGAATTCAGGAAATCCGTGAAAACGGCTTCGGCAGAGAAAATATCCCCGCCATGATGGCTGCGGTGGTGGTCATTTCCGTCCCCCTTGTGGTACTGTTTTTGATCTTCCGCAAAAAAATCATGGAAGGCGTTGCGAGAGGAGGTACCAAAGGATGAAGACCAAAAAGCTCCTTTCCCTTGTTACGGCGTTTCTCATGACCGTCTCCCTTCTTTCCTCCTGCCACGGCAAAGAAAGCGGGTACGATGCCTTTGCAATCCCCGATGGACTCGATCCTTCCAAACAGTATGAGATCACCTTTTGGGCAAAAAACGACACCAATATGACACAGGTGGAAATCTACCGCAAAACCATTGAGGATTTTGAGGCGATCTACCCCAATATCACGGTCAATCTCCGTCTTTACACCGATTACGGCAAGATTTACAACGACGTCATCACCAACATCGCCACAGGCACCACCCCCAACGTGTGCGTCACCTACCCCGACCACATTGCTACCTATCGGACGGGACGGAACATCGTGGTTCCCTTGGACGAGCTGCTCACCGATGGGGCATACGGTCTCGGCGGCAGCGAAATTCTGTTTGACGCCCCCACCAAGGACGAGATTATTCCGAAATTCCTTGACGAATGCTCCTTCGGCGGACACACCTACGCCCTCCCCTTCATGCGTTCCACCGAAGCGTGCTACGTGAACAAGACCTATGTGGAAGCCCTCGGCTACACCCTCCCCGACGTGCTGACCTGGGACTTTGTGTGGGAGGTTGCGGAAGCGGCAACGGCAAAGGATGAGGATGGAAATTATCTGGTAAACGGACAAAAAGTATTGATTCCCTTTATCTATAAATCCACCGATAACATGATGATCTCCTACCTCCGTCAGAACGATGCAGGCTACTCCACCGAGGAAGGAGAAATCCTCCTCTTCAACGACACCGCGAGATCCCTGTTGGAAACCACAGCCGAGCATACCCAAAGCGGCGCCTTCTCCACCTTCAAAATCGACGGCTATCCTGCCAACTATCTGAACGCGGGACAGTGCATTTTCGCCATTGACTCCACGGGCGGTGCTACATGGATGGGGTCGGATGCCCCCCTTGTGGATATCCCCGAGGAAAATCTGGTTCAATTCGAAACAGCGGTAATGACCATCCCCCAGCAGAACCCCGACAATCCTCAAATGATTTCCCAGGGTCCCTCCGTCTGTATCTTCAACAAGGACGATCCTGAAGAGGTTCTTGCATCGTGGATTTTCACCCAGTATCTGCTGACCAACGAGGTTCAGATCGCCTATGCGGGAACGGAAGGATATCTCCCCGTCACCTCCAAGGCACAGAATTCGGCAGAATATCAGGACTATCTTTCCCGTGAGGGGGAAGACAATGAGATGTACTATGACATCAAGATCAAAGCATCCCGCCTCCTTCTTGATAACATCGAAAATACCTTTGTCACCCCCGTGTTCAACGGTTCCGCTTCCCTCCGTGATGCGGCAGGTCAACTTATCGAAAACGTGGTGAAATCCGTCCGCAGAAAGCAAACCGTAGACGACGCGTATTACGAAAAACTGTACGGGAATATCACCTCGCTGTACCGATTGGATCAGACGGGACAGACAAATTCCTCCGAAAAAGAGGATTTGGGTCCCCTTCCCTCCACCGCCGTGGCACTTCTTTGCGCCCTCGGCATAGCATGGGTAGGAATCGGCATCTTTTTTGCGGCAGAAACCGTAAAAAAGAGGAAAAAATAAGCAAATTGTATTGACTTATTGAAAAAACGTAGTATAATATAGTAGATACCGTCCTCTTCTGTTGGTCGGTATTTACTATATTATTTTTTCGTTATAAGATAAAGGAGATCGAAATGAAGAAGTTTATCGCATTGTTTATGGCTCTTACTCTTTCCTGCGCTTTTGTTGGCTGCGGCAAGAATGATCCCGCAAACGGCGAAGAGTCCAAGAAGGCAGAAGAAACCGTTGCTGCTGACGTGAAGGCAGAAGGCGTTATGACTTACGATGAGTACATGGCGGCAGAACTGAATGCAGAAGTTACCATCGAAGCATATGTACAGGCAACACAGTCCTGGTGGGACAACAAGATCACCGTTTACGCACAGGACAACGACGGTGCATACTTCCTTTACGAGCTGGCTTGCTCCGAAGAAGACAGCCAGAAGCTGACTCCCGGCACTAAGATCAAGGTAACAGGCTTCAAGGGCGCATGGGAAGGCGAAATCGAAATCATGGACGCTACTTTTGAATTTGTAAACGACGGCAAGACCTTCGTTGCAGATGCATTTGATGTTACTTCTCTTCTCGGCACAGACGAGCTGATCAACCATCAGAACGAATTCGTATCCTTCAAGGGTATGACTCTCGACGCGGTTGAATACAAGAACGGCGAACCCGGCGACGACGTTTACCTCACCGTTTCCAAGGACGGCGCAACATACAGCTTCTGCATCGAAAGATATTTGACCGGTCCCGAAACCGAAGTTTACAAGGCTGTTGCGGACATCGCTCCCGGCACCGTTGTTGACATGGAAGGCTTCCTGTACTGGTACCAGGGTCCCAACCCCCACATCACCTCCATCAAGGTTGCTGAATAAGAACTTACGAAGGGGCTGTCGCATTTGCAATGTGTCAGCCCCGGAGTTTGATTTGGCGGTCTAAAAACCGCCATTTTGGACATTAAAATGTCCAAAACCATCAAGGATATTTGCCGTTGGCAAATATCTGGAGTTCCCGACATAGTCGGGAAGCTCCGAACTTCCGCCTCAAATTCCTTCGGAATTTACAAAAACAGCTCCTTCCGGAGCTATTTTTGTGGTGGTGTTCGCTTAACGCGACACCCCCTTCTTTTTTGCTTACTGCTCTATTTTTTGAGTAATGTGTAACATACCCTGAATAACTGCACAGAATTTATCGATTAATTTTCAAAATCCCCTTGACAAACGAATGCATCTGTGATATAATAAATGAGCACTCAGGGAATGTGTGTTAAGGAGCATATGCCGGAGTGGCGGAATTGGCAGACGCCCGGGACTTAAAATCCCGTGTGACGAGAGTCACGTACCGGTTCGATCCCGGCCTCCGGCATCATCCGATTCCCTCAATTTCATATATCGCGGGGTAGAGCAGCCTGGTAGCTCGTCGGGCTCATAACCCGGAGGTCGTGAGGTTCAAATCCCACCCCCGCAACCAAGGAAAGCCTTGGAATCTTAGTGATTCCGAGGCTTTTTTCTTCCTGTTTTGAAAAATCAAAAACAACACAAACAGATATGTTTTTCATAATCGACCGATCGATGGGATTTGAACTATGGTGGACCAGGAACTTCGTGTACAGATTTCTCAATTTATGAGACTCATTCTCACAAATTGAGCGCTTGCTTTATCCCACCGCGTATGATATCATATTGTTACCGGAATAAAAGCACGTGCAAACAGGAACGAGGAATAGTTTATGAAACTGAATCTGGGTAATCATATACGAATAAACCGCCGACGTATGAATCTCACACAGGAACAGCTTGCCGAAAAGTTTGGAACCTCTGCGCAAGCTGTTTCACGATGGGAAAACGGTACAACCTATCCCGATCTTGAAATGCTCCCCATGATCGCCTCTTTCTTTGGCGTATCCGTTGATACACTTTTGGGCTGCACCGAAGAAGAAAAGAAAGCTCGGTGCGACGAACTTACGGATGAATTAAAAACCGCAATCCGTGCAAAAGATACGGAAAAGCTAACAGAAACCCTACGTGAAATCAGAAGAAACCTTCGGGAATACAATTATTACTGGTTCTGGGGTCTATTCAGGGATTTATTTTGGTCGGAAACCTACAAAAACGCGAAAGTTCTTGAGGAAATCCGATTCCTCAGCGATGAAATCGCTGTTTCTTGCGGTAAAACAAAGTACGAGCAGATCATTGAATGGATGGCGAATATGGAAGACGAAGAACACATCGACTCTTTTCTGGATGCTAATGCTTCAAGAGAGGACTGCAGCCGTACCCAACTGTTGATGTACCGTTATAAAATGCGTGGAGAAACGGGAAAATATGAGCCGGTTCGTCAGACATATCTTTGGTATCACCTTGCAAATATTGTTGATAGATTCGGTGTTTGGAAAGCCATGCCGGAATCTTCAGCCAAACAGATCAAATGGTACTGTGAAA
>JAZQUQ010000072.1:0-10952 GCA_045631365.1 Eubacteriales bacterium
GGAATGAAGGTCATCATGATGACGGGGGACAACGAGGTCACCGCCGCCGCCATTGGGGTAAAAACAGGGATTCTTTCGTCCGGATTCGCCTTCTTTGAAAAGAAAAAAGGTGTGGCGGCGTTTGCCAAAAAGGAGCGGGAACTTGTTCTGACGGGTGGTCAGATCGCAGAACTTAAGGACGAAGAAATCAAGGCACTCCTCCCCAAAATCTCGGTGATTGCCCGAGTAACTCCTACGGACAAAAGCCGTTTGGTCAAGCTGGCTCAATCCGCAGGGCACGTTGTGGGAATGACGGGAGACGGAATCAACGATGCCCCCGCCCTGAAAGCAGCCGACGTTGGATTCGCCATGGGAAGCGGCACGGACGTAGCGAAAGAGGCGGGGGATATCGTGATCACAGACGATCACTTTGTGTCCATCACCAAGGCGGTATTGTTCGGGCGTACCATCTTTGAAAGCATCCGAAAATTCATCGTTTTTCAGCTTACCATGAATCTCTCCGCCGTTGGTATCTCCCTACTTGGACCTTTGTTTGGGGTAGAACATCCGGTTACCGTCATTCAAATGCTGTGGGTCAATATTATCATGGATACCCTTGGTTCATTGGCGTTTGCGGGAGAACCCGCGCTTTCCGAAAGCATGAGAAAACCGCCCATTCCGAAAAGCACGCCAATTCTGACCGCCTTCATGGTACGGCAGATCATCTGCTCGGGGATCTACACAATCGGGCTGTGTATGGCGTTCCTCGTTTCCCCCAATATCCGTTGGCTCTTCGGCAGAGGGGACAGAGTCTATTTCCTCACGGTTTTCTTTGCGTTGTTTATTTTCTGTGGAATTTTCACCGCATTCAACACAAGAACCCGACGGATCAATATTTTCGCCAACCTTCGAAAAAACAAGGCGTTTCTTATCATTATGCCTGCGGTGGCGCTCATTCAGCTGATGATTATCTATTTCGGGGGAGATGTATTCCGCACGGTTCCCCTTGAACCGAGAGAACTTTGCCTTGTCGCCGCCTTCTCGTTCACCATAGTCCCTGTGGATATGGTGAGAAAGCTGTTTTCCCGCAAGAACGAAACAGAAGTCTAAATCCACAAGCAAAAGAGGCATCGCTGTCCATATGGAATCTTTACAATCCATAGGGCTGCGCTGCCTCTTTGTATCTTCAATCTGTCAGGGTCACTTTTTTCAGAGCACGATCGTTACGTTCATCCGTTCTCTGCATTTGGGGCAGATCACGGTATGCTTTCCCTTTTTGTTGGGAAGTCGGATGGTGATATGACAATGAGGACACTTACGGTATCTTGCGTTCTTGGAATCCTTGATCCGATCCTTCAGCAGAATCATTTCTGATTTAAAGGGACGGTAGAGCTTGAGAAACACTTCGTTTTCCCGCCGTCTCTTCGGATAGTTTCTGGACATGGAACGAAAAATCGCAAACGCCAGAAGCATCACCGAAATTACGTTGATCACAACGGATGACAGAAAACAGTTGAGAATAAACAAAACGAAATACAGAACGAACAAGAGGATATAGAGTTCATCCACTCCATATCTGCCGTACATAAACGAAATCAGCTTATCGCGCAATCGATTCATGGTTCCCCCTCGGAAAGGTATGCTCCAAAGCCAACGGAGCACTTCAGTTCTTGATATTATTATATTGAAAAAACCTTTCCAAGTAAACGGCAAGTGAAAAACGTACTATTAACTTGTTGTTAATTTTTCAAAGATCGTCGAAATCAGACCGCTGCAGGTTCGGTTCAGACCCTTGAAATCCATACACGCTGTATTAATTCGTTCCAGTCCGAAGTGTGCTTCTCCCGCGGAGGCAAGGCATTCCGTGGCTTCCTCAAGGAGGGAGTGAATGCATTTCACGGTCAGCTTCAACCGTCCTTCCTCCCGTTTCACATGTTCTTCCGACAGAAACCGTTTGAGATTGACGGTTTTTACGGAACGATCCGTTTCTCCTGCGGTAAATAGTACACCGATTTCAGGAAGATACAGCTCCATCACACGGTCGTTAAGCGGAATTTTGCCGTAAACCGTGGAAATCCCCTTCGAGAGGAACGCCTTTCCAAGCTCCGAGAGGAAGAAAGACGCAAATCCGTACCAATCACGGACGGCAACCACGGTCTCCGCTTTCTCGGAAAGGGTTGGGAGGGAGACAAGACCCTTTGCGGAAACGGAGCCGATATACGCAGAGCGTTCCGTTGGTGTTGTATTGCCAATCCGTTCCCGCACCTCCTTGCCGCAAAGACTTTTCGCCAAACGGGCAGCATAAGTGCGGATTTTCTCCCGATTTGCCGCCTTCTCCGTCACCGTGGCAATCTCCCCATCCAGCACCTCCGCCGCCTTCAGATAACGGTACGCCGCACGGTACCGCTCCGCCTTCTCCCCCGCAAGGGTCATGATCTCCTCTTTATGGGGAACGAGAGCATCATGATTCAAGAATTTGGACATATCCGCAATGGAAGAACACACCGAGGGGTACTTCATCTCCCACACGTGAGGGGACGTGCCGTCCACAACCCCGATTCTGCCGTCGATCACCACCGCATCAAGGGACTCATAATCCGAACCGCACCGATAAACCGTAACGGAGCATCCCCGTTTCTTCCCCTCCGCGGCGACCTTTTTCATAAACGTGCTTTTCCCCGTTCCCGCACCGCCTTTCAGTATGGTCAGATGCTCAAGGGACGTTCCCTCCGCTAAGGGAAGCTCGGCACCGTTGACAAACCCCCGCCCCGTATTCGCACCGATAAAATAGGCTTCCTCTCCCCCGGGAAGACTGCGGTAACCGTCATAGATTCCTTTCATGGCAAAACCTCTTTTCGTTGATTTACATTGCCATGTTATGCAAAAAATGTCCCGTGAGACACAAAAAACTGTCTCCC
This sequence comes from Eubacteriales bacterium, assembly GCA_045631365.1. Classification (GTDB taxonomy): domain Bacteria; phylum Bacillota; class Clostridia; order Oscillospirales; family CAG-272; genus UMGS1696. The sequence continues at coordinate 2,898 of JAZQUQ010000072.1, forward strand.
TCATGAAAAAAACAAGGAAAACAGCCTTTGCTCCATTTTTGTCTGTATAAAGTTTTTTGAAAGGGGTGTGGGGGAAACTTTTTGCAAAAAATTTCCCCCACATAAAGTGAATATTAAGTTCAAATGAGTTCGGTCCAGCCCATGGTGTCTTCGCACTTGCCCCACTGGATGCCTGTGAGAGCATCGTAGAGCTTTCTGGAAACAGCACCGATTTCGTTGTTGTTGATGATCATGGTCTCGCCGTTGTCGAACAGTTCACCAACGGGAGAGATAACAGCCGCTGTACCGGTACCGAATGCTTCGTCCAGCTTGCCGTTCTTGTGTGCTTCGATAACTTCGTCGATAGAGAGCTTTCTTTCCTCAACCTTGCAGCCCCAGCTCCGGAGAAGCTCGATTACGGATCTTCTGGTAACACCGGGAAGGATGTTGCCGTCGGTCAGCTCAGGTGTGATTACAACGCCGTCGATTACGAAGAATACGTTCATCGCACCAACTTCGTCGATGTACTTTCTGTGAATACCGTCGAGCCACAGAACCTGTGCGTAGCCCAGCTGTTCTGCCTTCTGCTGACCTTTAAGGGATGCAGCGTAGTTACCGCCTGCCTTTGCAAGACCGGTACCGCCCTTTACGCATCTTACGTATTCGCGTTCTACGCAGATCTTAACGGGGTTGATGCCTGCCGCATAGTAAGAACCTACGGGAGAAAGGATGATTGCGAAGATGTAGGTGTGAGAGGGGTGAACACCCAGCATGGGATCGGTCGCAATGATGAAGGGTCTGATGTAGAGGGAGGTGCCTTCTGCAGAGGGTACCCAATCCTTATCTACTTCAACAACTGCCTTGATTGCCTGGAGAGCATCTGCGGGATCCAGTCTCGGAACGCAGAGACGGTCACAGGTGTTGTTCATTCTTTCGATGTTCTTGTCGGGTCTGAACAGCTGGATTTCGCCGTCCGCGCGTCTGTACGCCTTCATACCCTCGAAAAGCTCCTGTGCATAGTGGAACACCATTGCGGAAGGATCCAGAGAAATAGGGCCGTAGGGAACGATTCTTGCATCGTGCCAACCCTTTTCGGTGGAATAGTTCATAAGGAACATGTGGTCGGAAAAATGCTTACCGAAGCCCAGCTTATCGGATGCGGGCTTCACCTTGGGATTTTGGGTTCTTTCAATTGTAATATTCAGCATATGTATACTCCAATCTGACGCACAAGCGCCGTCTAAATTTGTTTGATAAAACAATGCAACTTATATTATACACCATCTCACTTGAAATAGCAAGAACTTTGTCGGAGGATTTGATAAATTTTTTCATAAAAACCGCCCCCGCCGCATTTTCATGAATCCCCACCGATATAATGTAACAACAACTTTATATTCGGAGGATACAAACATGTTCCAAAAACGGCTTTTCACCATCACGGCAGGATTCCTTCTCCTGTCTGCCGCATTGATTCGGGCAAGCGTACAGCCTGTGGAGGCAAACAGTCAATATCTCCTCTCCCCCGCCCTTGGAAATATTGCCAACCAAACGTCCATGATCAAATCGGGGTTGATCTATACCGATATCTTCTTTGAGAAATCGGATTTTGACCGAGGGGTGGGCTGTGCCGTGGACGCCATTACCATCACCGCCCTTCCCCCTCAATCCAGCGGGACCCTGATGCTGGGGAACTCCCCCGTTGCGGTCAATCAAACCGTTTCCGCCGCAAATCTGAATTATCTCCGCTTTGTTCCGTCGGACAAATGCCTTGAAAGCACCTTCCGTTTCAAAGCGGAGGGGGAATACAGCATGGAATGCTCCATCCGCTTTGTTACCTCTGTAAACTATGCGCCCGATGCCAATCCCGCGGAGGCAGCGGCTTCCCTTTGGACCCAGCGGGATATCAGCATCTATGGCTCTCTCAGCGGAAGTGATCCGGAAGGAGACCGGATTACCTTTGAAATTCTTCAGTATCCGCAATCGGGTCTACTCACTCTGACTGACGCTGCGGTGGGAAATTACAAGTACACCCCTTACGACGGCTTCACGGGAGACGATACCTTCTGCTACGCCGTTTACGATGAATACGGGAATTACTCGGAGGAACAGCTGATGACCGTAACCGTTGATAAACCCGTCACGGAGCTTGTTTTTGCGGATATGAGCGAGCATTGGGCTCACAACGCCGCCCTGGTGATGGTTTCGGAAAACAGTATGGATGTGGTCAGCAAGGGAGGTCAGATTTACTTTAATCCCGACGAAAATATGACCCGTGAGAATTTCCTCGTCACCGTTATGAAAGCGCTCGGTGCGGAGGAAATCGAGCCGTGCGACACCGTATTCGCAGACAACAAGCAGATATCCGAGGAAAACAGAGGTTATATAGACCGTGCATACCGTCTGGGAATCATAAAAGGGGTTTCGGAAAACGGAAAGCTTTATTTTAATCCCGCAGATGAAATCACACGGGCAGAAGCAGCGGTGGTGATCAACGCCATCCTCGGTCTTTCCTCCCCCGATACAGTCCCCGTCTTTGCAGACAGCGCATCGGTCCCCGCATGGGCAAAAAGTTCCCTTTATGCGCTCCACAATGCGGGAATTCTCAACGGAACAGGGGCGGGATATCTGTCATCCTCTGCCCCCATGAGCCGCGCACAAACGGCACAGGTGCTTTTAACAATTAAAAAATTATACGAATCGTGAATAAGAAACATCCCCATCGAGAATACTAAAACCGTACCCTGATGAAAAGCGGAATTGGAATGCTTAAAACTGCAATAAAATAGGTTTCAAGCATGCTTTTGCGGTACAGTTCGATAAACCGCAAAGGAAAAAGAAAGGAATGGTCATAACAATGGAAAAGAATCAGAACAAGAATCAGCAGAACAGCCAGTACAAGAATCAGAACAAGAACGAGCAGAATCAGAGCAAGAACGAACAGAACAACAAGAACCAGGCCAAGAATCAGAACGAAAAGCGTACCGAATATTGATTTTGTCCCATTCGGGGAAATCAACGAACATCACATTTCGGGTACAGAAAAAGCAGGAGCGAAAACTCCTGCTTTTTTTAAATGAAAAAGCGAACACCAATCGGCATCCGCTTTCACATACATATTCTGACGAAGAAATTAGTCAGCGTATACGCTAACCTGTCTTCTGCCACCGGAAATCTTCTCAAACTTAACCTTGCCTGCTGTGAGTGCAAAGAGAGTATCGTCCTTACCACGACCAACGTTTACGCCGGGATGGATGTGTGTGCCTCTCTGTCTGAGAATGATGTTGCCGGGGATTACAGCCTGTCCGTCAGCCTTCTTAACGCCAAGGCGCTTGGATTCGCTGTCGCGGCCGTTCTTGGTAGAACCTACACCTTTTTTATGTGCAAAGAACTGCAAACCGAGTCTAATCATGATTATTTCCTCCTACAATTTTTGAATAATTCTCAAAATTTTTCACTGTCGATTACGTCGACGGACAAGTAATCAAAGTATTCCTCGCAAAGATCACTGAGCTGGTGGAAGTAACCCTCCATCAGGCCGCTTATCGCATATCGGACCTTTTCGTCAGCACCGCCTTCGGGAAGTGCCGCCTTGCATTTCACCAGAATATCCGCCGTTTTTTCGTCGATTTGGAAGTCAACCCTCGTATCGTACGAAATTTCGATGGTATTCAGGATCAGCATGGTCATTGCGGAGAGCGCAGAGCATACGATGTCTTCCCCTTCTTCGGCAAAACCGGCATGTCCGGTCTCACGGAAGCCATAGAAAACGCCGTCTTTTCTGAAAAACTGTACCTTTGTCATCGGGAACCCTCACTTATCACGGGACTTGGACAATGGCTCAAACTCAAAGAGCGATCTTCTCGATCTGAACCTTTGTGTAAGGCTGTCTGTGACCGATCTTCTTCTTTTCGTTCTTCTTAGGCTTGTAGGTCATAACGTAGATCTTCTTGCCCTTGCCGTTCTTTACTACGTTTGCTGTAACAGTTGCGCCTGCTACTGTGGGTGTGCCTGCCTTGAAGCCTGCATCGGTGGATACTGCCAGAACCTTATCAAAAGTAATGGTAGAACCTTCTTCAACTTCAAGCTTTTCAACGAAGATTACATCGCCTTCGTTGACCTTGTACTGCTTTCCTCCGGTTTCGATAATTGCGAACATTGGAAAAGCCCTCACTTTCTTTTTGCGATTTGAATCGCATGTGATCTCGCTGACTTCGGCCGGGTCGGGGAGTCCCCCGCAGACAGACTCGGCATTTCTTCACAATGGGAAGATTGCTGTCATCTGCACCCTGTTATGGGCAAAACGCCCGCCTGACATCATGCGGCAGGATATATTATATCATGTTTTTCTTCCTCTGTCAACAGATTTACAAAAGTTTTCCTTTACCAATATGAATAAAGATTTTTCGATTTTATATTGGCATATACAGCATTCGGACGGCAAAAATCTCTCCCGAACGATATTACGGGAGAGATTCGCTATAAAAACTTTTTTCTGTAAAGGCAGAATCTTACTTCAAGGTCTGCTTTGCCGCAGTCAGAGTGTTCTCGAGGAGCATGGTAATGGTCATGGGTCCAACACCGCCGGGAACAGGAGTAATGGCAGACGCCTTCTCGAATGCGGATTCGTAATCCACGTCTCCTGTCAGCTTGCCGTCTGCTCTGCGGTTCATGCCCACGTCGATAACAACGGCGCCTTCCTTGATCATGTCGCCCTTAATGAAATCCGCCTTACCGATGGCTACCACAAGGATATCCGCACGGCGGGTCACTTCCGCCAAATCCTTTGTTCTGGAATGAGCGATGGTTACGGTACCGTTTGCGTGAAGGAGAAGCATCGCCTGGGGCTTACCAACAATGTTGCTTCTGCCCACAACCACACATTCCTTTCCGGAAACGTCGATGTTTTCATATTCCAGCAGCTTCATAACCCCTGCGGGAGTGCAAGGGAGGAAGCTATATTCACCAAGCATAATCTTACCTGTGTTGATCAAATGGAACGCATCCACGTCCTTTTCGGGGGGGATTGCGGCGATGACAGCCTTTTCGTCCAGATGCTTGGGGAGAGGAAGCTGAACAAGAATTCCGTGGATCGCGGGATTGTTCTTCAGTTCTTCGATCTTTCCGAGGAGCTCGTCCATGGTGGTCGCCTCGGGCATTTCGTGAACTTCGGAGTAGAAGCCGACGTCAACGCACGCCTTCTTCTTATTCCGCACGTACACCTGAGATGCGGGGTCTTCCCCAACGATGACGACTGCAAGACCGGGAACGAAGCCGTTTGCTTCCTTGAATTCAGCCGTTCTCTTCGCAATATCTGCGCGAACGTCGGAAGCGATTTTCTTACCGTCAATAATTTTAGCCATTTGTCTATTTCCTCCGTTTGTTAATGTTTCAGTTAAAGAGGGTGGATGAGCCGTCGTCCTCTTCCTCCGTATCATTTTCGGCATCCGCCTTTTTCCTTGCGGATTTCACGAAAACGATCATGAGAACAACGCCCAATACCAGTGCGGTCAAACCGACAAGCTGAGAAACGCGAAGTCCCCCCAACATCAGATTATACTCGGGATCGCGCATACCCTCTAAAATCATTCTGCCGAACCCGTACCAAACCATGTAGGTGCAGAACAGCTGTCCGTCGAACTTTTTCTTCATGAACAGGCAATGGATCAACACCAAACCGAGGAGATTCCATGCAGATTCATAGAGGAAAAGGGGATGCACAAAGGTTTCACGGATGATTTCCCCTGCAGAATTCACATAATGAAGACCCATGCGGAGGAAGGACTCCGTTTCGGCACCGTAGACTTCCATATTGATGAAGTTCCCCCACCGACCGATGATCTGACCGATGAGTACACAAGGGGCGAGGAGATCAAAAAACTTGAGGAACGGGATTTTCTTTCGTTTTGCCACAAAAAACGCCGTGACAAGTCCGCCGATGATGCCGCCGAAAATAGCAAGACCGCCGCTTCGTATGTTGACGATGTTCTTTGCTGTTTCCAAGACATTTGCAAAAAATCCTCCGGAAATGACAAAGTACTGATCCCACTCAAAGATCACGTAAAATAGGCGGGCGCCGAGAACACCGAACAGAACCACATAAATCGCAAGATCAAGAACGTCGTCGTTTTTGATGCCTTCCTTCTTTTTGCCGATCCAAAGGGCATACAGCACCGCAAGGACCATTCCGCAGGTGATCAGCAGTCCGTACCAGGCAACGTCAATACCGAACACGGAAAAGGCAGTCTTGTCGACAGCGACAGGCTCAATTCCGATGCCGGGAAAGGAAATGTGATTGTATCCCATACAAACTCCCTTCAATAATTGTGGTATATGGGGATTCGGGGGAAGAAAAACTTCTCAGAAAAGCTTCCTTCCCCCGACCGATCGAGCAGAGTTATATTAGTCGCAGTTTTCCCAGTTGTGGTAAATGCGCTGAACGTCATCGCTGTCCTCAAGATGCTCGATCATGAGATTCATGTTCTTGATGTCGTCTTCATTTGTGAGAGTTACGTAGGTGTTGGGAATCTTGTCTTCTTCTGCAGAAGCGATGGTGTATCCCGCTGCCTCGAGGGCGTCACGTACTGCAGACAGATCATCCACAGCGGTGGTGATTTCGAAGGATTCCTCGTCGGATGCGAAGTCTTCCGCACCTGCTTCCAGAGCGGTTTCCATCAGAGTATCTTCGTCAGCGTCCTCGTTGTCTTCACGGAGAAGGATGATCACACCCTTGTCCTCGAACATGTAGGATACGCAGCCGGTTGCACCGAGATTTCCGCCGTACTTGTCGAAGTAGTGGCGAACGTCGGATGCGGTACGGTTGCGGCTGTCGGTCGCTGCTTCAACGATAACGGCAACACCGGAGGGGCCGTAGCCTTCGTAGGTGATTTCTTCGTACTGTACGCTGTCGGCACCCAGCGCCTTCTTGATGGCACGTTCAATGTTGTCGTTAGGAACGTTCAGGGACTTTGCCTTTGCAATCAGATCCTTCAGCTTGCCGTTGACAGCAGGGTCGCCGCCGCCCGCACGAACGCAGATCTGAATTTCCTTACCGATCTTAGTGAAGATTTTGCCCTTCTGAGCGTCGGTCTTCTCTTTTTTGTTCTTAATATTGTTCCATTTGCTGTGTCCTGACATGGTTAACCTCTATTTTTAAAAAATTTTAACGTTTTTTACATGGGGCTCTGCCCCAACCCCCGCGACCTTTTGCAAAAGGTCGATCAAAACCTTTAAAGTGGAAAAAACATGCTTTGTCTGCTGACGGTATGTTACTTGAAATTTATGTTCCCTATATTCATTCATTTAAAAGGTTTTGAGGGGATGCTCGATTATTTGGCAATGCCAAATGGGAACTTTTCTCAAAAGTTTCCCTCGCATAAGCCAAGTTAGATCTTCTCGGGGGTCTTCATGCAGATGAGGCGGAGGGCGATTCCGAGTACGGTTCTGGTCGCTTCGGTCAGGCGGACTCTCATTGCACGGATTGCTTCATCCTCTGCCGTCATAATGGGGCAGTTGCAGTAGAAGCGGTTGAATGCGGTGCACACGTCGATGATATAGCGTGTGATATCGGAGGGTTCGTATTCGGCAATTGCCTGCTGTACCCGTTCGGGGAACTTGGAGAGGGTCTTAATCAGCGCCGCTTCATCCTCGTGGGTGATAACAGCATCTGCCTCGGCAACGCCTGCTTCCTTTGCCTTTGCAACGATACTGCAGCATCTTGCGTAGGTGTACTGTGCGTAGGGACCGGTGTTTCCTTCAAAGCTGAGGGCGTTTTCCAGCGTGAAGTTGATATCTTTGATTCTGGAGTTGAAGAGGTAGTTGAACACGATTGCGCCAACGCCCACCGCTTCCGCAGTTGCTTCCTTGTTCTCCAGATTGGGGTTCTTCTCGTTCATGATTTCGGTAACCTTCTCGATGGACTGGCGGAACAGATCCTTCAGAAGGACAACGTTACCGGTACGGGTCGCCAGCTTTGCGCCGCCGATGCTTACGGTACCGTAAGGAACGTGAACCAGCTTATCGCTCCAGTCATAACCCATCAGTTCTACTACCTTGAACCACTGTGCAAAGTGGAGG
>JAZQUQ010000073.1:0-7886 GCA_045631365.1 Eubacteriales bacterium
CATTTAAAAGTTTTTGAAAAGTGGGGGGCGTGGGGGGAGGAAATCATCTTGTTTCGTGCCATCATCCGCTCGGTGGTATCGCTGGTGTAATCGCGGTAATTCACGGATTTTACGGAAACGGTGGGCATTTCCTCGTGAATGAGACCGATTTCTTCATCGGCACGAATCCACAGGATGTCCATGTTTTCTTTCAATAAAGAAAGTGCACAAAAATGTTGCCGGTGTGTTGTGAAGTATGCCGAAATGGCGGGCTTTGTCGAAGGATGCTGTCCAATTCTTGAAACAGCATTGCTTTTGGGGCGGAAATGTGATATACTTTGATAAGGCTATTTTACCGTACACAAATATAAGGAGAAAAAATATGGTTGATACAAGTGTGGAATCCCTCTGCGCCGATATGGTGAAGTGGGACATGGATACCTACCCCCGTTACGAGATGCCGGAAGGATTTTATATCCGCTCCTATGTAGAGGGGGACGAATACCATTGGGCAGATATTGCAAACGAGCAGTTCGATCATGAGACGGACGATCTCGGTCTTGCCTCGTTCCGAAAGGACTTCCTCTCTCAGCCCGAAAAGTGGGAGAGACTGAAGGATTCGTGCCTCTTTGCCGTGGAAGAAAAGACGGGAAAGATCGCGGCGTTCCTGACCCTTTGGGAAGGCGGAATCATGGAGGGGAACTTCAGAAGAATCCATTGGGTTGCCACAAGAGAAGAATTTCAGGGAAGAGGAATCATCAAAGCCATGATGACCTACGCCATGGATCTCTATCACAAGCAGGGAAGCACAGGTCCCTGCGTTCTCGCAACGGGAACCCAGAGCTGGCAGGCCATCCGTCTTTACAAGAAATTCGGCTTTGTGCCCTACGATCCTCAGGGTGAGGGAAGTGGAAACAAAAAGTCCGAAAGCTGGGAAATCATCGACGCAAAAATCGCTGAATTCGAGGCATCACGAAAGTAAGGCTTTATTGAAGGATATGCCAAACCCTCAAAACGGTATTGCTTTTTTGGGGAAAATGTGGTATACTGTGCGAAATCTATTTTACACCGAACAAGGAGAAACATTATGGTTGACAAGTCCGTGGAATCCATCGGCGTTACGATGATCAAAACCGATATGGATACATACCCCCGCTATGAAATGCCCGAGGGATTCTATATCACAGGATATAAGGAAGGCTACGAACAGCATTGGGCGGATATCGCAAAGGAACAGTTCTACCTTGAAAGCATCGAGCAGGGTCTGCAGATGTTCCGAGGCGAATTTTCCTCCAGAACCGAACAGTGGGAGAGAATGAAGGATTCCTGCCTCTTTGCCGTTGAGGAAAAAACAGGGGAGATTGCCGCAATCCTCACCCTTTGGGAGGGCGGTATTTTCGAGGGCGATTTCAGAAGAATCCATTGGGTTGCCACAAGAGAAAAGTTCCAGGGAAAGGGAATTATCAAAGCGATGATGACCTATGCGCTGGATCTCTACCACAAGCAGGGCAGCAAGGGAATGTGCATTCTCGCAACGGGAACACAGAACTGGCAGGCCATCCGCATTTACAAGAAGTTCGGCTTTGAAGCGCATCTGAATCTGCCTCATCAGCCTCAGAGTAAAGAGTTCGATCCCGCTACCGAACCCAAGGGATGGGAAATCATCGACGGAAAGATTGCGGAATTTGACGCCAAGCGCGGCTGATTTGACGAATTTTTGGAGTACAGTTTGAAAATAAAGCAAATCCACATTGTGGGTGAAGCTTTTTCAAACTCGCTTTTGTGACTGCCGGCATTACAATGCCTTTCGAACAAAAGCCAAAGAAAGGAATGGTCATAACTATGATTGATAAATCGTTACCCCACGGTTCCGTGATTATGGTCAAGCGGAATATGACGGATTACCCCCGATACGAATTGCCCGAAGGATTTTTCATCCGTTCTTACCGAGAAGGGGATGAGAAGGCTTGGGCGGATATTGCCCTCGAACAGTTTGACCTCGAGAGCGAAGAAGCTGCCATGAACCTCTACCACACGGTGTTTGACGAGCATCCCGAATGGATGGATTGCTGTCTCTTCGCCGTGGAAGAAAAAACGGGGACCATCGCAGCTATGCTGTCCCTTTGGGAGGGCGGAATTTTCGATGCTCCCTATAAGAAGATTCACTGGGTGGCAACAAGAGAGGCGTATCAGGGCAGGGGAATCATCCGTGCCATGATCACCTACGCCATGGATCTGTACCACGAAAAGAAGGCGGAAGGATATTGCCTCCTTCAGACGGGAACGTGGAACTGGCAGGCCATCCGCATTTATAAGAAATTCGGCTTTGAAGCATGGCTTGGAGAAGACCCCGCACCCGATTTCTTCTTTGAACCGGAGAAGGAAGCGGAAAACTGGCGTATCATCAACGACAAAATTGCGGAATTTGAAGGGAAGAAGCAGTAATCCCTCCCGATTCTGCCCCATTAAAACGAAAAATTGCCGTCGGAAGAAGAATGTACCAAACCGTACCGTTTCCGACGGCTTTTTTTAGCTATAAATCGGTCTTGTTTTTTCCCGCTGTCGGTGATATAATAATGGAAAGAATCTTTGTTTTTGTTGAATAGGGAGTGAATTTCGTGGCAAAAAAAGAAATGGACTTGACAAGGGGACCGATTCTGCCGAAAATGATTCGGTTTATTATCCCGTTGGTTCTGACCGGTATTCTTCAGCTTCTTTACAATGCGGCGGACGTGGTTGTGGTCGGTCGGTTTGACGGACCCGATGCGTTGTCTGCCCTCGGCTGTACCGGACCTTTGATCAATCTGATCCTCAATGTGTTTATCGGCCTTTCCATCGGATCCGCGGTGGCGGTTGCACAGGATTTCGGTGCAGGGGACAAAAAAGGCGTTTACAAAGTGGTACATACCTCTGTTTTGGTCAGCTTGGTGAGCGGGATCGGTGTTGCCATCATCGGTGTGTGCTTCTCCGGTACGTTCCTTTCCTGGATGGGGACTCCCGATTCTGTTCTGCCCTTGGCTTCCAAGTATCTGATCGTTTATTTCCTCGGTGCACCCGGTTCTCTGGTTTATAATTTCGGAGCCTCCATCCTTCGCTCCGTGGGAGATACCAAGCGCCCCCTCGTTATGCTTGCCATTTCCGGCTTGGTTAACGTGATCCTCAATCTGATCTTCGTTCTTGTGTTCCATATGGGCGTTGTGGGGGTTGGTCTTGCTACCATTGCATCCCAGTATCTTTCTGCAGCGATGGTCATCGTTCATCTGATTCGGATCGATGAATGCTGCAAGCTGAATCTCCGTGAGCTGAAGATTTACAGAGATAAACTGAATCGAATCATCCGTGTGGGTCTTCCCGCAGGATTGCAGAGCTCCATGTTCTCCATTTCCAACGTGCTGATTCAGTCTTCCATTAACGACTACGCCAAGTTTGCGGCACTTCAGGGACTGGTGTCCTCGGACAGCATTGTTACAGCGGGAAATACGGCGGCGTCCAACATCGAAGGCTTTATCTACGTGGCGATGAACTCGGTTTATCAGGCAACCATGACCTTTGTAGGGCAGAACGTGGGTGCGAGAAAATACAATCGGATCCATAAGGTTACCGTGAACGGTGTGGCAATCGTCAGCGTCATCGGTCTGGTTCTCGGCATCGGTGCGTACCTCCTTGCGGAACCCCTCCTTGCCATCTACCTTCCCGACGACCCCGAGGCAATCCCCTATGGTGTCACACGAATGTTCATTGTGTGCATCCCCTATTTTCTCTGCGGTGTTATGGAAATTTTTACGGGAAGCCAACGTGGTATGGGTATGTCGGTGACGCCCATGCTTACTTCCCTGATCGGTACTTGCCTGGTCCGTATCCTTTGGATTTTCACCGTGTTCGCTTATTTCAGAAGCATTGAAATCCTCTTTATTTCTTACCCGATCACGTGGACCATTACAGGTTTTACCCATATGGTATTCTATCTCCGACACAAGAAAAAATATTATCCCGATGAATTGTCCGCTTTGGAGGAAACAGCATGAAAAAATACGATACAGTCATCTTCGACCTTGACGGCACCCTTCTTGATACCCTCGACGACTTGATGGTTGCGGTTAATTTCGTGATGCGGAAATACGGCTATCCCGAACATTCCAAGGAGGCCATCCGTACCTTTGTGGGAAACGGCGTGGGGCATCTCATTTCCTGTTCGGTCCCCGGCGGCAGAGACAACCCCGATTTTGAAGCCTGCCTGCGGGATTACCGTACCTATTACGAATCCCACACCATGCAGTACACCAAACCCTACGACGGGGTCATGGAGCTGATCGAAACGCTGAAGAACGAGGGCTTCAAGCTGGCGGTGGTGTCCAACAAGCAGGATGCGGCGGTGAAACCCCTGTGTGCCGAATGCTTTCCCCTGATCCCCTTTGCCATGGGGGAGATGGAGCATATGGGCATCCGCAGAAAACCCCATCCCGATATGGTTCTTGAAACCATCCGTCAGCTCGACACAACCAAGGAACGGTGCTGCTACATCGGTGATTCCGAGGTGGATGTGGAAACGGCAAAAAATACGGGAATCGATTGTATTTCGGTCACATGGGGCTTCCGAACCCGCGAGGAGCTTCGTGAAAACGGTGCCTCCCTGTTTGCAGATACCGCAGATGAGGTACTGGCATTGCTGCGATAATTTTACAATATAAGAAGGCAGTTTTCCACGGATTCAGATCCGACGGAGACTGCCTTTTTTGTTTTTTTGAAAATGTTTCTTCAAGGAATGAAAGCATAGGAGAAATTTATCCGATTTGAAACAGACATGGTTTATATTGTTAAAATTTAGTGGTTGTTTGCCTGTTTTTATATTGATTTTTATGCACAAATCGTGTATAATTGGTATAGTTGGTCTGCGTTTGAAAGGAATAAAATTTTATGAAACGAGCACTATCACTGATTTTGGCTGCACTTTTGCTTTCCTCCGCTATGACATCCTGCGGAGGCGGTGCGGCAGCGGAAACAAAATCCCCCGAAACAAAGGCTTCCGAACCCCTTGTTGCGGAGACAAAAGCCGTGGAAACCGTGTCCGCGGAAACTGAGGCTGCGGAGACCGAGGTTTCGGCGGCAGCTCCCCTTAACGTAACCGAAAACGGAATTGCGGTGTCCCATATCGTTCTTGCGGATACCGCAGACAGCATTCTTCAGCTTGCTGCGGACGAGCTGGTCTATCACATCAAGAAGGTCAGCGGGGCGGATATTTCCGTAGTGAACACGATTGGTAAGGGAACTCCTATCATTATCGCTACCCCCGAGACTCATCCCGAGCTTGAAACCCTGTTTGCGGACGACCTTGCGTGGCTGCGTGAAGTGGGAGATGTGGGGGACACCGAGCGCTGGGGCGACGACGGATTTGCCGTTCGTCAGCTTGATGGGAAGATCTATATTTTCGGTGCGAACTCCAAAGGCGTACAGAACGGTGTGTATGATTTTATCGAAGAGAACCTCGGGGTTCTGTGGATTCGCGCATATGAAGACAAGGGGCTTATCTACAATGAAATGCCTACTGTCACCGTTAAAAAAGTGGACTATCGCGAAAAATCACCTTTTGATGTAAGAGGATGGATTTCGGGCGGAGGGTTAATGGCCGAGCCTGCCCGTCAGACCAATCTGGCTTTGGCAAGAAACAAAATGAATTCCGTGTTCTCCTTCGCAGGCAACCGTGACGTGCGATGGGAGGGAGATGGAGCCATTGGGATGAGACCGTTTATCGCACAGCATAATCTGAAATGGTGGGTCGTCACCAGCCCATCCTATGATCCTTCCGTTTCCGAATACTGGGATACCGATGATGAGGGCGTACACGGAGATTTCAATTCATCCGCCCAGGTCAATTTCTGGAGTGATCTCACCGTGTCCGCTGTTGCGGATAATGTCATTGCGGTGCTGGACGAATATTCGGATAAGGTAGATCTGCAGTATATCGGCATCAACATCGAGGACTGGGTTTCGGGAAAGGTATATCCGGAGCAAACCTTACCCTTTGAATATGCTCCCGGTGAATTTGTGAACCCTGAGGATAAGGATTATCTCTCAACGGTTTTCTATACCTTTCTTAATAAAGTCGCCCGTCAGGTCGGGGAGAAACATCCCGATACAACCATAATTACCCTCGCCTATTACTTTACGCAAATACCGCCCCGCTGCGATATTGAAGACAATGTTGCTCTTGTTTTCGCCCCCATTGGAGAAGAGTTGTGCTATTCTCTGTACGACGACACTGTCGAAAGCAACGCAACGATCTACCGTGACCTTGAGAACTGGAAGCAAAAGACCCGCAACATTACCTTCTACAACTATTACGGCTCCTTTGTTCCCTCCGTTCATTACTGCAGACCGATCTGGGACAGAATTCAGGAACATTTCCTCTATTACAAGGAAAACGGGTTCACGGGTGTTATGTCCGAGTGTATTGAAGATTACGATATGACCCATCTTTGGGACACGGGATCAGGATATATACAGCTGCACGTTGAGTGGCATCCGAGTGATGATCCCTTTTTGTGCAGTGACACATGGGCGATGAACACGCTCACCTTCTGGATATACCACAAGCTGGCGTGGAATCCCGAAGAGAATGTGGATGAGCTGATCGTAGAATTCTGCGATAAGGTTTACGGTGGAGCATCCGAGCATATGCAGGAATTCTACCGTCTCATTGAACTTGGCTGGACCGAGGGTACGAAATCCCTTGCAGATGCATTCAATGTTCAGATTATTTGGAAACAGAAAATGTCAACCTATGCGGAGTATTTCCTCTGCAATCCCGATTTTGAGGAGAATGAGGAGACCGCCAATCTCACGGATAAAATCCTTGATGCCCTGAACAAGGCGTGGGAGGCTGCAAACGATGTGGAAAAGGAACGCATCCGTCACATCAAGGAGATCACGGAGGGGGTTATTAACGAATATTGTTGGTAAGAGTACAACTCAGTACAAGAGCAAGTTCTGAACTGTGAAGGGATCCTTTTCAAAAAATAAGATATATGAGGACAAAATATTATGAAAAAAACATTATCCTTAATCCTTGCCGCATTGATGCTGGCATCAAGCCTTGCAGCCTGCGGTAAAAACGAACCTGTTGAAACCAATAAACCTGAAACCAATGCCCCCGAAACAATTGCTCCCGCAACCGACCCTGTCGAAACGGTCGCGCCTGCTCCGTCTTATTCCTACGATCCGGGCCTCGTGACCGAAAACGGTATTGCAAAGTCTCACATTGTTCTTGCGGAAGGAGCAGATTCCGTGCTGAGCCTTGCGGCGAATGAGCTTCAGTATCACATTAAAAAGGTCAGCGGTGCAGATGTTTCTGTTGTAAACGCCGCGGAAGAGGGAAGTCTCCCCATCATCATCGCAACGCCCGACAGTATGCCCGAGCTTGAGACTCTGTTTGCAGACGACCTTGCATGGCTTCGTGAAGTTGGTGAGGTTGGCGAAACCGAACGCTGGGGGGACGACGGCTTCTCCATTCGACAGTTGGACGGGAAGCTCTATATTTTCGGTGCCAATTCTCGTGGTGCGCTGAACGGTGTCTACGACTTTATCGAGGATACACTCGGCGTACTGTGGATCCGTTCCTACGAAGACAAGGGTATGATTTACGACGAAATGCCCACCGTCAAGCTTGAAAAGGTCAACTACCGAGAAAAGTCACCCTTTGACGTAAGAGGATGGATTTCGGGTCATGTTGACTACATTGATGGGGCAAATCATTCCGACCGTTTCTTCTCACGGAACAAGCTCAACTCTGTTTTTTCTTCCGTAGCGTTCCGCCACGAGCGTTGGGACTACAACAACACCATAGGCATGAGTCCCTTTACCGCACAGCATAATCTGAAATGGTGGGTCATTGCAAGTCCTTCTTATGATCC
>JAZQUQ010000074.1:0-5945 GCA_045631365.1 Eubacteriales bacterium
GGGATGATGAGGCTGCAGGTGGTCATACTGTTCATGCGGGTGAAAATATAGATCATCCGTTCCTTTGGCTCGTCGGGATCATTATGGCGCTGCGTTTCTCGTTTCTTCGCTCCCGCCCCATTTGAGGAGATAGCGGGGGCAGAGTAGATTACTGATGGCATGGTATAACTGATATCTCCGTTCCGGCTCGAACCGTTCTGCGTCTCCGCGGAATGAATACCGTCTGAACAGCAGGGCGCGCTCGGAGCAATCGAAGGAGGTAGTATGGTTTTTGAGGAAAGTCGCTAAATGTTTTTCATTGAGAGAAAAATTCTTGTTATGTGTTATGTTCCGAGGGGGA
Source organism: Eubacteriales bacterium (assembly GCA_045631365.1). Taxonomy (GTDB): domain Bacteria; phylum Bacillota; class Clostridia; order Oscillospirales; family CAG-272; genus UMGS1696. Next base: position 341 of record JAZQUQ010000074.1, read on the forward strand.
TACGGTGTGCCTCCGTTGGAATTTTCGTGGAAAAAAGGGGGACGACATTCCTTTTTCCTCTGTGATATAGTTAACATACGCGGACGGTGCTTGGTCTGCCGCTCACCCCGCAGACTTCGGTTCGCGTTTTGGGTTTAAATCAATTGTTCAAGGAGGAAAAATGACAGAAACTCAAACAGAAAGAAAAAACGGCGTATACGTGCTTCCCGTTACGGTGCGGAATCGGATTGCCGTTTATCATGCAAAGGAAAAGCTGATTTGCGGGAACAGCTCCTATCAGATTGAATTTGACTTCGATTCGGAATGGAATGCTTATCCCATCAAAACAGCACAATTCCGCTATTTGGACGAAACGGGGGATTTTGTTTACCGTAATGCGGTATTTGAGGGGACAGCCTGTGCCGTACCCGTGATTGCTCAGGCGGAAACGGTTTACGTGGGGGTCTATGCGGGGGATCTTACCACGTCCACGGAGGCGGCGATCCCGTGCTGGCCTTCTGCGTTGTCCTACGGTTCCCCTCCCGAAGAGGAGGACAGCGACGTTTATCATGGGATTATGGAAAAACTCAACACGTTTCAGCATTTGAACGGGGACAAGGTGACCCCTCAGATGTTCGGGGCGGCGGGGGACGGTATCACGGACGATACCGAGGCGTTCCTTGCCCTTGACGGAAAGAATGCGTACATCCCCGAGGGGGTCTACCGTGTGAGAAAATGTGTCTTCCACGGAAACACCGTCCTTCGCGGGGCGGGTGTGGGGAAGACCGTGATCCGTCAGCTTCCCGATGTGGATTCCGACCTCTTCGTTTTCGAGGATGGGGGCGAATGCTGTCTGACCGACCTTACCTTACAGGGGGACGGCGGAAGCGGGGAGGGAAACGCTTCCGTGGCTTTGCTGAAGATTGTGAGCACACGGGCCGGTGAAGGAGAACATTCCGTTTTCCGTAATCTTGCCCTTTATGACGGTACCCACGCGGGCCTGATGCTGGTTGGAGACGGAGAATTTACGCAGGATACGGAATACAGCGGTCGTGCAGTATGCAATGCCGTGCCGTTTTTATCGGGATTTACCATTGCACGATGCGGCGGTTGGGGGATGATCGATGAAAGTGCGGGGAATCTTTTCTCGGACTTCATCATCTCCGACAATGGTTTGGGCGGGCTTCTGCTGTCCCATGCCGAATCCAATCTTTACACCAATTTCAAAATCAGCGGTGCGGTTGACGGGGATGAAAACGACGGACTCGTGGTTGTACGGGATTCTCGGGAAATCCGAATGGAGCAGTTCGAGATTTCCTCTTCTTCGGGAACGGGAATGATGGTTTCCGCTTCCTCTTCCGTTCACGGGGAAGGTCTTATTCGCCGAATGGGGGATGCGGAGGCTGGGGATGATGCGTTTGCTCTCCATCTTCGCAATACCGAATGTTCGGATTTCCGTATGACATTCCCAAACGGCGAGGTGACTTACAAGCGGAATGTTAAAATCGATTCGGACTGCATCGATTCTACTGTATGGATCAGCGGAGCCTGTGATATTCCCAATGAGAATGAAAGCCCGGAGACGTGCGGGATTTCCGGTGTGAATGAACTTTCACGCGGGATGAGGGAGTGTCAGGCAGTTCTTTCCGAAGCCGTTCGTACGGTCCCCATGAAGCTGAATCCTTTGCAGAGGATGACGGCAAGGGATAATCTGGATGCTGCCACTGCGATCCTTGTTGCTGCGGAAGGGGAGAATATTACTTTATCGGATGCATCGGACGGGCATTTGCGAGGGCTTCGTGTGTTCGGCAAAACTACGCAGTTTAGTACAACGGGAGCACAGCTTGCAGCATTCCCCGACAGAGCGGCGGTTACCGAAAACGGCATTAAGTGGATGTGCAAAAACGGTGTGATTACGGCGCAGGGCCAAAAAAACGGCTTGGCAAAAAGCAATTCGTCTGCCGTTAAAATTTGGGCAGATATTCCCATTGCGGCAGGCACTTATTACATCAGCGGATCGACCGATGCCGTTGAGGTTTTTGCGGAAATTATTAAAGCGGACGGTACAGTATCTCTCAAGTACCAAAAATCATTCACTCTTGACGGTTCAGAGCTTATGTGTTCCGTTTATTGTAAGATTGTTTCATCCGGACTGATTAACGATATCGTCCGTCCCATGCTGAACAGGGGGCCTTCTCCTAAGCCGTGGGAGCCTTACACGGGAGGTATGGCTTCACCCTGTCCCGATTATCCCGCAGAACTTAATACGGCGGGGGCGGACGGCAGCATTGCGGTGTCCTTGGATGACCAGCGGATTGACGTGTCCACTCCGAACGGTCTTCCCGGCATTCCTGTGGCATCGGGAGGGAATTACACCGATTCCAACGGTCAGCAGTGGGTATCCGATGAGATTGACTTTGAACGAGGGGTGTATATTCGGTGGATTGGTAAGATCAACAACTACGCAGGAAATACGGTTGGCAGTGCATGGATGTCATCGACAGGGGAATTATCCGAGGGTGCAGATGTAATTTATCGGCTTTCCTCCCCCATCGAAACTCCCCTTTCCGAGGAACAGATGGCGGCGTATCGTGAACTGTACACCAACAAGCCGACCACAGCGATCTCTTCTGATGAGGATGTGTGGATTTCCGTGAAGTATGTGGCAGACCCAAAAGCCTATGTCGACAACCACGATGCCGAATTAGCAAAGTCTATCTTGGATATGTACGAAAAAGTCTTAGAGAGTATAGACAGCTTCAAGGCATATACTACCAATGTGTTTGAAGAGCTTAAAGTCTTAATACAGAATGGTGACATTGATGGTGCGATTGCAATATTGGATGAAGCCATACTCGATTCGTCTACACTTTCGTAATAATAAATAAGGAGGGTAATATATGAGTTATACTAAGCAGGAATTCCAAAGTGGAGAAAAGCTGTATGCTTCACAGCTCAATACAATGGATGACCAGATTGCAAAAAATGAAGAAGCTGCCGAAAGACTGAAAGAAAAGACAGATAAAGCTATCTTGTATACCGAACAGACATTGACCGAAGAACAAAAGGCTATTGCAAGATTCAATATTGGAGCTATGTCTAAAGAAGAAGGGGATATAACAGTAAAGGATATTTCCTTCTCCTATGACGGTGATATTGATTCCGACAAATACCCTGTTTGGGCGTTGACCGTAGACGGAAATAACAATAAGTTGTTTGTTAAAGTCGGAGATTTACCTGAAGGAAAGCTTATTTTGACCGACGGTGCAGTCATAGGAACGAACCGAGAAAACACATATCTTGATTTTTCGTTTGAAATCACAAACGAGTTGCTTGACACAACGTATGTGAGAAGCGGAGTGGAGATTCCTGCTACATCACCAAATTTAACGCAGATTTGCTACAATAGCATAGATGGCGATGCCAGTGTTAAAGTGGTCATTTGCTCACGTGTTGGATACCACGACATTGTATTTGGCGGATGGATGTCGTGCATCTATTTCCCTGAAAAGGGTATTTATTTTGTGGACATGAAGTATGCAGGTAGTTCATACTACGTTAGCGGCTTTGAATGCTCCGTAAGCACAACCGAATCTGCCGAAACAGCTCCCACAGAATACGAGGGTAAAGAAGTACAAATATTCCATCGTGGGCTTTGTGTCGGGGACAGCATCACACATGGTGTGTTCAATCACAAAGATGGGTGGTATGTAGATTACAATTATTCTTATCCTACTTATTTTGAACGTATGACGGGAGTAAATGTTGTCAATGCAGGCGTTTCGGGATTGACATCGAAAACGTGGTATGAGGCGAGTTTAGACAGCCGTACTCAAAATGGCACATGGGTGAACAACGAATGGGTGTGGTATGTAAATCCCGAGGTCAGTCCTCCCGATGTAGCAAGTACAGAACTTGATTATTCAGGATTTGACTTTGCAATCATTCACTTGGGAATTAATGATGTTTTCACTATCGGTGATGATGTTACCCTTGAAACCGCACTTGCTGATTTCAATACCTACATGAACAACATTATTTCCAAGCTCAAAACAACAAATAAGGGTATTAAAATTTTTCTTGCAACAATCATTCCTTGTTATGCTGTTCCCGAAAACGCCAATTATGAAGCGTTTAACGCAAAGATCAAGGAAATTGCAAATGCAACGGAAGAGGTTTACCTTGTTGACTTGAACACTCATTCTGAACTTCTTCGTGATACACCTTACGTCAATGAGCATCTGACTGCTATTGGGTACTGGAAGATGGCTTCTGAAATCTCGTCCTATATCAGCTATATCATCAGCAAGAACGAAGAGGACTTCAAGTGGGTTCAGCTCATCAACACCGATTACGAAGTTTAAACGAAATAATTTAACGGAGGATATTTTATGTACAGTCTGATTAAGAACGTAATTCGCAACGGAAACTATAAGCTTTCCGAAATTCAGGAAAGAGCAAAGAAACTGTATGCGCTTGGCGACATTACCGCCGAACAGCTTGACGAATTAATGACAATGGCTTCCAAAGGGGTCAACGTTGATTCTGAACGTCCTGAAATTCTCGAAATGCTGAAGAATATGTCTCAGCGGATCGATGAGCTGGAGGCACGTCTGGCAACCCTTGAGGCTGCTCCCAAGGAGGACGAAGGAGCGGAAGGCGGTGAGCTTGATTCCACTGCCGAATATGATGCGTGGACACCGTGGGACGGTCTTTCCGACAAGTATCAGCAGGGAGCGATTGTAACCCACGGCGGTAAGGTTTGGAAGTCCGTATTTGAAGGACAGAACGTATGGGAACCCGGCACGGCAGGCACAGCGGCTCTGTGGGCAGAATATACTGACGGAGGTGAGGTATGATCGAGACAACAGTATTGATTGCGGTGTGCGGTCTTGCCATCTCTGCGGCGACCTTCTTCATCGGGCGGATGACGGCGGCGAAGCAAAACGGGACTGCGGACGGGGAAATGCGTTCGGACATCAAACATATCAAGGATTCTGTTGAAAAGCAGGAAAAAAAGTTGGACGTGGTGGTAGAAAACTACGACGACGTCAAGCTGGAAATCGAACGGCTCAAGGGCAGACTCAAAGCCCTTGAGCAGAAGGTGATGTATCTTCACGGAGAACCCCACGAATAATTGTTTGAGGAGGCTGATGCAATGATTTACAGCGGAAAGTTTAAGGTGACGTCCCCTTTTGGGATGCGTACCTTGAACGGAGCGAGAGAGAACCACACGGGGATTGACGTGGTGGGCGTGGACAGCAAGTACGTTTGTGCCGTAGCGGCGGGGAAGGTTGTGGTGTCGCAGATCATCAAGGACAAGAGCAATCTGACCTGGCAATGGGGCAATTACGTATGTGTGCTGGGGGACGACGGCAACTATTACTACTACTGCCACATGGCGCAGCGGCTGGTGGAAGAGGGGAAGCGGGTGAAGGTGGGGGATCACCTTGGCATCGAGGGGAACACGGGATACAGCTTTGGCGCCCATTGCCATTTTGAGGTCCGAAACGGTGCCAACGTGACCTTGAATCCCGCGCCGTTCCTTGGGGTAGAGAACAAGGCGGGAACCTACGGTGTGGACTACCGCGAGGAAGCAAAAAAGCGCTTCGGTTTGTCGGAGGAC
>JAZQUQ010000075.1:0-4489 GCA_045631365.1 Eubacteriales bacterium
CCGCTGACATCGTAGTCGAGGGTAGCGGTATCTCCCTGAATGGGGCCGACGATGGTGGTGTGTCCCCCCGTGATGGCAAGGGTTCCGTTTGCGTCCATGCCGTCGCCGGAGGAGTTGATATACAGGGTTCCCCCCGATACCAGAATGCTTCCGTTGGAGTTGGAGGAACCCCATCCCCCTCTGCCGCCGCCGAACATACCGTCTCTGCCGCCGGTAGTGCCGCTTTCGTCCTTGCCCCCTGCGGCGTTCAGTCCGTCGTCGGTAGCGGTGAGGGTCACGCTTCCGCCCGAAACATGGATGTTCTGTGCTTCCAAGCCTTCGTAGCTGGTGGAGATTTCAATTACTCCCGCCGTTACGTCAAGATTTTCTTCGGCGTGAAGGGCATCGTCACCCGTGGCAATGGTGAAGGCGCCGCCGTTTACCGCAAGGCTGGTGTTGGCGTGGAGCGCATCGTCTGCGGAGTCAATGGTGAACGATCCGCCCGTGATCAGCATGGGACCTTCGGATTTCAGTCCCTTCATGCTGGTGCTGCTGTCGTTGTTGGAGGTTGTGGTCTGTGTTTGTCCGGGACGACCGCCGCCTCCTCCCCAACCGCCGCCGAAACCGCCCATACCCCAGTTGTCGGAGGAGGTTTTTGTTCCGTTTTCATGTCCGCCGCCCGCAAGTATACGGATGGTGCCGTCTTCCGCAAACAGGTAGGCGCCTGCGCTGATGCCGTCCCCTTCCGCTTCGATGGCAAGGGTGCCGCCGCCGAGGTAGACGAAGCCTTTTTCTGCCTCATCGCTGTTTTCTGCGTGGATGCCGTCCTTGCCTGCGGTGATGGTGATATCCCCATTGCCGATCCGTACGCTGTCATTGGCATCCAGCCCGTGAGAGGCGGCGTTTACCGTATAGGTACCGCTTGTGAGAACAAGATCGTCCTTCGACACAATGCCGTGTCCGGCGGGGGAATTTATGATAAGAGACCCCTTGCCGTTGAGGGTCAGGTCTTCCTTTGAGTAGATTGCGGCATCCACGTCCTCGCCGTCTATGGGAGTAAAGCTGCCGCCGTTTGACAGGGTGTTGACCGTCCCCGCCGCGGTGGTCAGAAAGACCTTGTCCGCCTGAAGGATAGAAAGGGGAGCGGAAGTTTGGCTTGTGATATCCACCCCGTTCAGTACGATCTGCATTTTTGCGGAATCGGGGGCGTTTACGATGATCATGCCGTCGGTCAGCGTACCCGAGATAATATAGTCCGCATCCTTGGTGATGGTCACGGTGGATCCGTCGATTTTCACGCTTTTGTCGCTTGCCGCCGCGGTGGTGCCGTTCAGCTCGATTCGGATGCAGTCACTCTCCTTGTAGGAGGTTTCGGAATCCCGATCGGTAAACATCTCCTCTGAGGAGGGGATGGCGTCTATGGTCACGGGTGCTCCTGTTTCCGCGGGCGATTTTGCGGTCTCGTGGGCATCGGAATTATCGGTGTTTTCGGCTGTCTCCTCCGAAGCTTTCTCGGTTTCGGAAACAGCGGGGGTAGATTGTGCGGTTTCGGCAGGCTTGCCTGTCTCTTGTGCTTCCTGCGGTTGGCTGCAGCCTGCAAGAAGGGTTAGCATGGCAAGAAGAATCCATGCGATCACGGATGTTCGTTTCATGTTTGCTCCTCCAATCATATTTGCTTCTCAAATATGGGATAAATTACAGTTCCGCCGCGGTGGAATCCTGATTGGATACGCTGATTTCCAGGTTTCCGTTGCGGCATCGGATTTTGTCGATCATTTCCTTTTCTCTGCCCGTATCCCGCAGAGTGATGTTATAGGTCAGCTTGTACATACTGCCCATGTTGGCGGTTTTTACACGGATCAGCTCGACGGAGGTGGTGTGTTCCGCAAAAATATCGTCAAAGATGCCCGTATAGTCTAAATCCTCGGGGATGGTGATGCGGAGGGTCTTATAGGCAGCGGCGTTCTTCTTTGCGCCGAAATCGAGACGGTTGTACAGCATGAAAACCGCACACATAATCAGAGAAAACAGAACAGCGTAGCCTATGTATCCCATGCCGGTGATCAGTCCCGCACCCATGGCGAGGAAGAGGGTGCCGATTTCCTTTGCCGTACCGGGAACCGAACGGAAGCGGACAAGGCTGAAGGCACCTGCCACCGCCACTCCTGCTCCCACGTTTCCGTTGACCATCATAATGACCACGCAGACCACAGCGGGGAGGAGGGCAAGGGTGACCACAAAGCTTTTGGTGTATCGGGTGCGGAACATATAGGCAAATGCCAGCAGAAGCCCGATCAGCAGGGAAGCCCCGAGGCAGATGAGAAAGTCGGATACGTCAATGACGTCGGTCAGTTCGCTGTCGAATAAGCCCTTGAAAACAGAATTAAGCATAAGTAAAAATCTCCTTGGTGCAGTTTGTTTGCCTAATTTTTGGAAAAATCATGGTCCTGTAGGCGGTGCCGTATTTGGAGAAGGACGTTTTGTAGATTCGCTCCTCCGAGAGTGCCCGTGCCATCCAAAGGGGGATTCCACCCGAGCATTTCAGCTCCATGAGAACCTTCCCCTCCTCGAGAAGGGGAGTTCCGTAGGCATCGGAGGTAAGGGAAAGCTCCTCTTCCCGACAGAGGATGGTGTCGTCGAAGGTGACGCGGAATTCCGAGTTGTCACGGGAGAAAAACGCCTCTCGCTCATAGGAAAGGAACACGGCGGGATGGAGGGGCTCGTAGAAATCCATAAAAGAATCGATTTCCCGTTGTATCTGGGTCTGTTTGGGGCAGACCTCTCTGCCGCAGACCCACGCCATGGCGTCCTTCTCGGGGAGGGAGATGCGCCGTTTGTAGACTAAGTGATCGTATTTTTTCTTCAGCTCCACGAAAACCGTGCCGTCCGCTTCTGCCTTTCCGTAGCTTCGGATCCGCAGCTTTTCCTTGTAGAGGGGTTTTTCAATGGATGTTCGGATAAGGCGGTATGTATCCGTGTCGAAATAAATGTTCCGAATACTGCTCCGCCCGTATTTGTCCAAAGCCATATAAGGCTCCATGACGGCAAGGAGCTTCTTTTTTTTCTCCGCGGTAAGCATATATTTCAGTTCATATCGCTTGAAAACGGTTTGAAATGCCACAGCGATCCTCCTTACTTGGTTATAGTACTATCCAATTTTTATTATTATATTGCACGAATGTGACAACGGTTTGACAGCATGGGAAATTTTGATTGAATCCCCGATTTCTTTTATCAGGACCAAAACAGCCCCTTACCCGCGGTATGCTCTTGACTTCACGGTTCGGGTATGGTACAATGGACGGAGTATTTTTGCAATCCCAAGGGGATTGAATCCATCGGAAAGTCGGTAAATTGATTATGGCAACCTTTTTGGCAACTCTGATGCCGATGCTGACCCTGTTTTTGTGTATCGCGGCGGGGTTTGCGGCATTCAAGGGAAAGCTTCTCCCCGATTCGGCGGGAAAAACCTTGGCAATGCTGGAAACGTGGATCTTCTGCCCCGCGCTCAGCTTTATGACCATGGTGCGATACTGTACGGTAGATCTTTTGAAAATCCACGCTGCCAATTTCGGACTGGCTGTTGTTGCCGTGGCGATTTCCGTGGGGATCGCAGCCGCTCTTGCCCCCCTTTTCGTGAAGGAGAAGGGGATGGAGCAGGGCGTGTTTGCCTATGCCCTTGCGTTTGCCAACAGCGGTTACATGGGGGACCCCATTGTGCTTGGCCTGTTCGGTGAGGAGGCTCTTGCGTATTATAAGGTCTTCTGTCTCCCCCTGAACCTTGTGATTTTTACGTGGGGCATCAGCCGTATGATCCCCGCGGATACGGCGGCCGGGGGCAGATTCGCCTCCCTCAAGCGGATTCTCAATCCCCCAACCGTTGCGATGCTTGCGGGTGTTGCATGCGGACTCACAGGGGTGGGGAAGTACCTCCCCGTTGTGCTGACCGATGCTTTGGATACGTTGAAGGTCTGCATGGGTCCCGCCGCCATGCTTCTTGCGGGGATCACCATTGCACGGTATGATTTTGTTGGGATGCTGAAGAAGAAAAAGGTCTACGTTGCCTCTCTTCTCCGACTGACCCTCCTTCCCGCGATCCTGATCGGCGTCCTTTGCGGAATCCGTGTTCTTGCGGAACGGTTTTTCCATATCGCCATCCCCGTCGACGTCCTGTTCCTCTGCTTCTTCGCAACCGCCACCCCCTTCGGACTCAATACCATCATCTTCCCCGAAGCCTATAACGGGAACCCCGAAACCGGTGCCAGCATGACCATGATCTCCCACACCATGTGCATCCTCACCATCCCCATCCTCTACACCCTCATGCTCACCCTCTTCGGCACGCCTTTCGTTGGATAAAGTTTATCGGGGGAGGGGAAGAATCTTTTGCAAAAGATTTCCTCCCTGCCCACCCCACCCACCTTTCAAAAATCTTAAACAAGAAAGGGGCTGGGAAGGGCGTGCAAAGTTAGCGGAGAAATTATAGTCAGTTGATTTATATGGTGCAGTT
>JAZQUQ010000076.1:0-3037 GCA_045631365.1 Eubacteriales bacterium
GTGGGTCTGACCTATCCCGAAACCTTCTCGAAAATCGCTCCCATTGCGGGAGCTATGTTCCCCAACCACCTGTTCCCGGGTCAGCCCAAAAGCGGATATATTGGCAGAGATAGGCACTACTGGGAAGACATATTGGGTGACCTTGACAGCTTTGAGGGAAGCAAAAACGACCTCCGTTCCCTTGCGAAAAGAATCATTGACACAGGCGCACGCAAGCCGAAAATCTATCAGTGGGTGGGAACAAAAGACTTTTTATATGAAGACAACCTGGAAATGCGGGATGCACTCCTTGAAATCGGTATGGACCTGACTTATGAAGAAACTCCCGAGCTGTACCACGACTGGGGCTTCTGGGATGTACGGATCAAGCCTGCCATTCAGTGGCTGATCAAGAAGGAGGGTGAATAATATGCCGCTTATTACAGTCAATCATTTTTCCGTTACTCTGCTCCGCAACATTCCCTGCACCGTGATCCTTCCCGAAAGTGCGGGACAGTCTGCAAAAGCAATGCCCGTACTGTGGCTCCTCCACGGAAAGGGTGACGACCACACCACATGGTCAAGAAAAACATCCATCGAACGGTACGCCAATGAACGGGGACTTGCTGTTGTCATGCCGAATGGAGAGAATTCCAACTATTCCAACATGGCCCACGGTCATCCTTATTATGATTACGTCGCAAAAGAGCTGCCCGAGCTGCTCGGCGGGATGTTCAACCTTTCTCCCCGAAGAGAAGATAATTTTATTGCGGGTAATTCTATGGGAGGCGGCGGTGCCCTGAAAATCGGTCTTGCCAACCCCGAGAAATATGCCGCCATCGGATGCTTCTCCGCAGGGGACGTGGTATTCCCCTTCCCCAACACCAAACCCGGGGATGATCCCGAGATCGATAATCTTATATATCAGTTCTACGACGGCAAGGAGAAGGACGGAACGGAGGAAGACTGCCTCGGAAACGCAAAGAAGATCGTCGAAAACGCCCTCCCCGCACCGAGAATCTTCCACGCCATCGGCAAGGACGACTTCCTTCTCGATGCTGCCCACCACACCAGAGATTTCTTCACCTCCCTTGAGGGAAACCCCTTCGATTATACCTATATTGAGGATGAAGGCGACCATTGCTGGGAATACTGGGATACGCACATTGTGGATTTCCTTGAGTTCATCCGAAAATAATGCATGAGAAAAAGCACAGACGGTTTTGATATGCCGTTTGTGCTTTTTTTCATATATTCTGTTCGTATTTATCTCATTGGTTTTCCCGCCACAATCGCATCCGCCGAAATCCCCGCGTCCGCTTCCGTCGGATATACGGGATTCTCCTCCACGGTGCTGTAGGTGTACACCGAATCCGCACACCAAAGGGGCTTTTCGTCCTTGTCGACGATGGTGTTGTTTTTTACCACGGAATAGGACGGATTGATGGGAAAATCCATGTCATCATACTTCGCGAAATCCGTCTTCACTTTGGCAAGCACGGGATATCGTTTCGCCCACAGCTCGTTTGTGTACGGAATTTCACGGAGATTCTTCCAATGGTGACTGTCGGGGGTGTTGACGGAGGCTCTTGCGTGACCGTCGTTGACGAAGCCGTCTCTGACCCAGTCCTCATACCGCACGGGGGATTGACCGCAGTTCACCATAAGATTATCGGTAATGGTGCATTCCGAGCCGCCGCCTAAAAGCACCGCGTTCCCCTTTACATTGATGAACACATTTTCGATGGCGCTCTGCCCCGAAAGTCCGTTATCCCAATAAATGGCGGCAGGGGTGAATTCCCCGTCTCCGATGTTCTTGAACACGTTATTTCGGATTATCGTTCCTCGTTCCGTCCAGTTGAAGCCGGAGTAGATCGCGCCCGCGTCGCTTGATTGAAGGACGGTTTCGTGGATGTAGTTCTCCTCGATCACGTGGTCGTTGCCGTAGTATTCCACCGCCATATGAGGCGCGCGGCAGATTTCGTTACGGGTGCAGAGATTCCCCACCCCTTCCAGCGAAACGCCCGGCTGATAGGTAAGATACACCTCGGAATAATCGTGGATGTAGTTATTGGTTACAATGTTTTCCCCCGCGGTCAGGGTTTCGCGGATTCCTCCCGTCACCTTGACCCCGCCTTTTCCCGTGTGGGATATGTCGCAGTTCTCCACACGGTTGCGGTATCCGTTCAGAAGGATGGCATTCCCCGCCACGTTGGTGACGGTGAGACCCTTGATCACGTTATCATTGCATTCTCCCGAGAAAATCATGGCATCCACTCGGGTACAGCGGAGGGTCAGATTTTCAAATCGCATGCCGCATACATCGGTACACTCAATCAGAGGCTTTCGGCAGAGGGTAATCTCCAAATCTCCCTCACCGAAGGGGTAAAAGAGAAGCATGCCCGTCTTTCGGTCAAGAAAATATTCTCCTGCCTCGTCCAGTTCATCGGGGACATTGTAGAAATAATAATTCGCCCCAGCTCGGACAGCGTAGGAGCTGACGTATTCGGGAAAAATCAGGCGATTTTCCGTCTTGAACTTTACGGGAGAGGAAGAATCTGCCCAGTCCCAGTAAAGGTAGCCGAAGAGCCATGCATTTTCGGGATGCTTCCAAGTCATAACCCGTTTGTTGGTCTCCCGATCCATGACGTAGGTGCCGCCGCGGTGGTTCCGTCTTGTCTGCCAGTCGGGATAATAGTTCTGCGGAGGGAATTCCGCCACGTCTCCCACGTCCGCAACCGCCTCCAGCTGAAGGAACCCGTTGCCGTTGGGATAACGGGCAAGGTGCATTCGCTTTCCGTCGGAGAAGATCTCGATATTGTCCCCCACCTTACCGTTGTCGTACTTCCGTGCGGTGTGGCGGGAGCCGATGGCGTAGACCTCCCCCCAATCCTCCTTGGTCAGCCCACATTGGGTGAGATCCACCGCCTTTATATAGGGGCGTGCGGCTTCGGGAATACAGGACAAAACTTCGTCGGAGGGGACGGTGAAACGGTCACGGGATATGGTGACTCCCCCCGTGATCACCGAATTGCCCTCTCCGCGGATGGTGAGACCG
>JAZQUQ010000077.1:0-9368 GCA_045631365.1 Eubacteriales bacterium
GACGAAAAAGGATATAAATTCGATTTTGTCATGATTGACTGTCCCCCTTCCCTCAGCATGCTGACCATCAACGCGCTGACAGCCAGCAACGGAATCATCATCCCCATGCAAAGCGAATATTATGCATTAGAGGGTCTGACCCAGCTGATGCTTACCATCAAAAAAGTAAAGCAGCACTACAACTCCAGACTCAATATTTTGGGCATCCTCATCACCATGCACAACGGAAGACTGAACCTTTCTCTGCAGGTTTTGGATGAGCTGAAAAAATACTACGCAGATAAGCTGTTCAAGACCATGATTCCCCGTGCAGTAAAGCTGTCGGAGGCACCGGGTTTCGGAACACCCGCCATGTACCACGATAAATATAATAAAGGCACAAAATCGTACGAAGAGGTTTCGGAAGAAATCCTCCAAAGAATCGGTTTCATATTGTGAACAAAAGAAGCCGTATGAAAGGATAAAAAATGGCTAAGAATAAAGGACTCGGCAGAGGTCTTGACGCAATTTTTGACGAGAATACATACACTTCGGACGCAGTCGGAAAGACGGTAACCGAAGTAAGCATTTTCGAGATCGACCCCAAGGCCAATCAGCCGAGAAAGAATTTCAACACAGAGGCGCTGGCACAGCTGGCGGATTCCATTTCCGCAAACGGTGTCCTTCAGCCCATTCTGGTACGCAGAAACGAAGAACGTTACGAAATCATCGCAGGAGAACGCCGCTTCCGCGCATCGAAAATGGCGGGACTGAACACCGTTCCCGTGGTGATCATCGATGCAACTGATTTTGAATCCGCTAAATTTGCGCTCATCGAAAATCTTCAGAGAGAGGATCTAAATCCCTACGAAGAAGCACAGGCCTATCACGCCATGCTGAAGGAATACGACATGAGCCAGGAAGAAATCGCCATTCAGCTGGGAAAATCAAGAAGCGCCATCGCAAACTCCCTCCGCCTCCTTGATCTTCCCGATCCCATCGTAAAAATGCTGGTGGACGGTTCCCTTTCTCAAGGTCATGCCCGTACCCTTCTCGGTCTGATCGACAAAAGTCTCATGATTCCCCTTGCAGAACGGTGCATCAACCGCAATCTTTCCGTCCGTGAGCTGGAAGCAGCGGTAAAAGCAGCAAACCGTGAGACCGAGCGAAGAAAACAGGACGAAGAATCCATGGAAAACGCCCTGAATGTAGACTACTACGCCTCTCTCGAAAGCAGATTCACCGAATCTACCGGAAGAAGATGCAAAATCACCGATACGAAGAACAAGAAAACCTTCCAGATTGAATACAGAGACAACGACGACCTTTGCGAGCTTCTCGAAATCCTCTGCGGCAAGGACTTCCTCAAGGATCTTTAATAAAGGGGAGAAGACATGCTCTGTAAAGTTTATAATTATCAAAACTTCAATTTCAGCAGCGTCCCCGAAGACACGCTGAAAATCATCGTCCTCGGAATCTTCATCGGAATCATCGCAGGAACGGTGTGGACTGTGGCTTATAAGACCATCACCCACTCCTTCATCCGTGCTTTTGTGAAGAACGAGCTGTACACTCCCGAGAAAGCAAAGTCCATCAACGACTTGGATTTTATAGGAAAATGGTACATTAAAAATGAACTGAAGCATTCCTACAAAACTATGCGGCGATACGTCTTGTGTTCAAACGAAGACGAAGTCACGGAGAAAACGGGAAAGCAGAAAGACCCCGCATTCAAGAAGATTCAGGTAGAAAACGGGCTCTTCTACCTCCCCGAAGAAAAGAGAATCGAGGCAGAGCTTCGGTTCAGCGAAATCAGACATCCCATCGGAAGTATTGTGATCACCTCGGCTCTGGCAGGAGCTGCAGCATATTTTGCCATGTTCGCAGCACCGGAACTCCTTCAGATGTTAGATAACTTCATCACAATGCTCGGCTGATTATAAAATAAGAAAGGAAAGGCATCCATATGGATCATCGCACATCTTATAACAAAAGAAGACGCAGAAGAAGAAGAACAAGCTTTCTTTCCGTTATTCTCACCATTGTGATCCTTGCAGTGGTCTGTGTCGTAGGCGTGCTGGCAGCAATTCATTTCTCCGGCGTGCGGTATATGAAGGTCAAGATCACAGACACAAGCTACGTGAAGTTCTTCGGCACGGTGGATAAGGAAAACAATCCCCTGAAAGGACGAATCCTCTACTCCGACGGACTTTCCGCCGAGGTCAACGTAGATTTCAACCAGATCACCTACTCCAACGGCGATATTTACGAGGGCGAGCTTGATTCCCTCATGAAGGACGGCGAAGGAAAGATTATCTACGCCAACGGCGACATCTACGAAGGTGAATTCCGCAAGGATACCATCGACGGAAACGGCAAGTACCAATACATCAACGGCGATGTGTATGAAGGTGATTTCAACGCCGGAAAGAAGGATGGCGAAGGAATCTACACCTTCTCCGACGGCTCCCGCTACGAAGGCAGCTTCAAGGATGACCAAAAAGACGGAAACGGCATCTACACCTACGCAAGCGGCGACTCCTACAGCGGTACCTATTCCGCAGATATGAGACACGGCTACGGCATCTATACCTGGGCAAACGGCGATGTATACGACGGTCCCTTTGTCAACGATATGAGAAGCGGTGTTGGAACCTACACTTGGGCCAACGGCGAAACCTACACCGGAGAATTCAAAGATAACATGATGTCCGGCTACGGCACCTACACCTGGCCCTCCGGCAGAGAATACACCGGCTACTTCGAAAACGGCGTCATCGTCCGGGCTGAGTAAAACTTATATGATTATATGGGGGGGGAGGAAAACTTTTCTCAAAAAGTTTTCCTCCCCCCAAGCCCCCCTACCTTTCAAAAACTTTTAAACAAAAGGATTTAGGGTTGGTACGAACAAATTTTATTCAACTATATTTCTTAAGCAACACAAACATAAAATCATCAAAAAAATCTGCACCTTAATCGATGCAGACCAAACAATCCCCCCATTTCAAAGATTTTTGAATGGGGGGAAATTTGGCAAAGCCAAATTAGGGGGAATCTTTTTGTAAAAAAGTTCCCCCCGCATAATTTTTATTCATTTAATAGGTAGGCGTATCGAGGCGGAAGCCGTCTGCTGTGTAGATCAGCTTCAGTTCGATATCCAGTGGCTGCCCATCTTTTTCCGTGGGAACGGAAACGATGGCGTAGTCCTTTTTTTGTTGGATAATTTCCATACGACTGAAATCGTAGGTACGGGACAAATCCATGGCGTCATAGATGAGGTCGATCCGAACCGTCAGAACATCTCCCGATTCAATATAACGGGCATAGGAGGCAGTTTCGGTATATTGATAATCCGTACCTTCGTTCATGATGGTACTTAATCCTTTGAACGCAAGGTCAAAGAGATACTCGCAATAACTTTGGGAAAACACCGCTTCTGTAGCCTGACGAATTTGCGCTTCCGACTGATATTTGCAGTCCTCCGCCACGGGATGGTAGTTCACCGCCGCCACATCGACAGAGACCGAGGAATAAAATCGTTCAACATCTTCTCGGTTATCCGAAATCGGGAGCCCTTCCCCAAAGTAAATTTCGTTCAACTCAAAGGACTTCTCAACCAACTCCTCAGCCACGGAAAGCACCTCTTCTTCCGTATAAGGAACCCCGCCGCAGGAGGTAAGAATCATAGTCACCATCACAAGGAGAACTGCGGCAAAGCACAAAACTCTCCGCCGCAGCACACGTTCTCCTTGAGAAATTGTTTCACGTGAAACGTTTTTTCTCATTTTTTCGATTATTCTCCGTCGTTTTCAGCATTTTCCGCTGAATCATCCGCTGCAGACTCTTCCATCTTCACGGTAACTACACCGTTGTCGGAATCATCTTCCACTTCGGCCAGTTCCACGTCTTCATTTTCGGATTCCTTCTCGGTAAGAGCGAAGTTCACAAGAACCGCACCCTCGCTGAGACGCATCACGATAACACCGGACGCACTTCTGCCGTACATAGGAATTCCGTCCGCAGGAGTACGGATCATGGTACCGTCATTGGTGATCATCAGAATATCCTGCTCCTCGGTAACGATGGAAATTCCCGCAAGAGGACCGGTCTTTTCATTCACATTCTGGAGGATCATACCCATGATACCTCTTCCCTTCGCCTCGAAGTGATCGGGAGAAACCCTCTTACCGAAACCACCTTCGGTGATACAAAGGATACTGTGGGTATCGGACCATCCCTCGGTCTTTTCAATGATACAAGCACCGGCAACCTCGTCGTCGTCGCGGAGTGTAATACCGCGGACACCGCGCGCCGTTCTGCCGATGACAGAAACCTTGTTTTCGTCAAATCTCGCCGCGTTACCCTTCTTTGTGGCGATCATAATATCGGATTCGCCGTGGGTATTGGCAACAAAGATCAGCTCATCCCCTTCATCCAGAGTCAGCGCAATCTTACCGCCCTTCCGCTGAACCGCATATTCAGTCAGCTTGGTACGCTTGATAACACCCTTTCTGGTCACCATAACGAGGTAATCGTTCTCTTCGGACTCGATGGAAAGGTTGGCAACGGAAAGCATCGCGGTAATCTGCTCGCCCGGCTCGATTTCAATCATATTAATGATATTAGAGCCCTTCGCCGTACGGCTTGCCTCGGGAATACGGTACGCCTTCATCACGTGGACCCGTCCTTTGGAGGTAAACAGCATCAGGTGGGAGTGAGAATCCGCAACAACCACACGTTCAATGTAGTCTTCTTCCTTGGTGGACATACCGATAATACCCTTACCGCCTCGTCTCTGTGCAGAATAGGTATCGGAAGGCTGACGCTTGATGTAACCCTGATGAGTCAGAGTGATCACGGCGTTGTGTCTTTCAATCAGATCTTCAAGCAGAATTTCATTCTCAACGGTTTCGATAGAAGTCCGACGTTCATCGCCGAATCGCTGCTTGATTTCGAGAAGCTCATCCTTGATGATCTGCTTAATCTTCCCTTCATCCGCCAGAATTCCCTTGTATTCGTCGATTGCGGCGTAAAGCTCTGTCAGTCTTGCTTCCACCTTCTGACGTTCCATACCGGAGAGACGGCCGAGGGTCATGTTGACAATGGCCTGCGCCTGTTCTTCAGAAAGCTCAAATCGTACACGAAGGTTTTCTCTCGCAGTGGGAGTGTCAGGCGAATTTCGTATAATCGTGATCACTTCATCAATGTGGTCGATGGCGATCTTATAGCCCTCGTTGATATGTGCATCGTGGAGCGCCTTGTTCAGATCGAACTTGACGCGGTTCGTAATAACCTTTTCCTGATGATCGATGTAAACGTTCAGCACCTGACGGAGATTGAGGATCTTCGGTTCCCCGTTCACCAGCGCCAGCATATTCACCGCACAGGTGGACTGCAGTTCTGTATATTTGTAGAACTGATTCAGAATAATCTGCAGATTGGCATCACGGCGGCAATCCACAACAATACGCATACCGCTCCGTCCGCTTTCGTCACGGATATCGGTAACGCCTTCGATGCGCTTTTCACGAACATTGTCCGCCATGGTCTTGATCAGCTCGGACTTGTTGACCATGTAGGGAATATCATGAAAGACAATGCGGTGATGTTCTTCTTCCACTGTGGCGCTTGCACGAACCATAATGCGTCCGCGGCCGGTGGAATACGCCTCCACGATACCGGAAGTACCGTAAATGCATGCACCGGTGGGGAAATCGGGACCCTTGATGAACTGCATCAGATCGCTGACACCCGCATCGGGATTATCCATGAGGTAAATGGTACCGTCAATGACCTCTCCCAGGTTGTGAGGGGGAATATTGGTAGCCATACCCACCGCAATACCCACCGCACCGTTCACCAGAAGGTTAGGGAAACGGGAGGGAAGCACGGAAGGCTCGCGGCGGCTGTTATCGAAGTTCATATCCCACTTGATCACGTCCTTGTCGATGTCACGCATCATTTCGTTGGAAAGACGGGACAGTCTCGCCTCGGTATAACGGTAAGCCGCCGGCGGGTCACCGTCGATGGAACCGAAGTTACCGTGACCTTCTACAAGTGTGTAGCGGTAAGAGAACGGCTGCGCCATACGGACCATAGTACCGTAAACGGCGGAGTCACCGTGGGGATGATAGCGACCGAGCACGTCACCGACGGTGGTCGCAGACTTGCGGAACGCCTTGTCGTAGGTGAGATTATCCTCGTACATAGCGTAGAGGATACGTCTCTGTCCGGGCTTCATACCGTCTCTCGCATCGGGGAGAGCACGGGAAACGATAACGGACATGGAGTATTCAATAAAGGACTTACGTACCTCTTTCTCCATCCCGATCGGTACGATCTTCTGATCGGGAAATTCAATATTGACAATCTTATTCTTATCTGCCATTTGATTCCTTTCTTACGGGGAGACGCGATGGGGATTCCATCCCCAAACCCCTGCCGGGGATATTATCCCCGGACCCCGCACTTTGGGAAATATATTTATGTTTTATCAAGTATAGGTATCTGAAGGGTGTTTTTTGGGGATTCTACTGCACGATCCTATCCCACACACATAAATCCTCAAAACATCGCTTAAATCGCTTTCTGAGGGCTTACAGGGGACTTCCCTGCTCTTTTAACCGATGGTATCCAGATTTTCCGCGTATTTTGCGTTCTGTTCGATAAATTCGCGGCGGGGTTCTACCTTGTCACCCATAAGGGTGCTGAAGATTTCGTCGCACGCCATGGCATCTTCAATTTCCACCTTGAGAATGGTACGGGTTTCGGGGTTCATGGTGGTGTCCCAAAGCTGTTTGGGGTCCATTTCACCAAGACCTTTGTATCGTTCTGCCTCTACGTTCACGCCGCCAAGCTCTGCGATGGCGATATCACGCTCCGCATCGGAGAAGGCGTACCGTTCCTGCTTCCCCTTGTGTACACGGTAGAGAGGCGGCTGAGCCAGATAGATATGACCGTTCTCGATGAGCTGTCTCATGTGACGGAAGAAGAAGGTCAGAAGGAGGATGCGGATATGGGAACCGTCCACGTCCGCGTCGGCCATGATAATAATCTTGCCGTAACGGAGCTTGGTAATATCGAAATCCTCGCCGATGCCGCAGCCCAGCGCCTGAATAATAGGGATCAGGGACGTATTGGCGTAAACCTTGTCAAGTCTCGCCTTTTCTACGTTCAGAACCTTACCGCGGAGAGGCAGAATCGCCTGGAACAAGCTTTCACGACCGCTCTTTGCACTACCGCCCGCGGAGTCTCCCTCCACGAGGTACAGCTCGGTCAGCTCCATCCGTCTTTCCTGGCAGTCCGCTAACTTACCGGGAAGTGCGGAACCGCTGTCAAGGATTCCCTTTCGTCTTGTCTGCTCTCTTGCCTTTCGTGCAGCCTCACGGACACGCTGTGCGGTCAGAGACTTTTCCACGATGGCCTTGGCAACGGAGGGATGCTCCTCAAAATATTCCGCCAGCTTCTCGGAAACGATGTTATCGACAATGGTACGGACTTCGGAGTTACCCAGCTTCGCCTTGGTCTGGCTCTCGAACTGTGCATCGGGCAGCTTCACGGAAACCACCGCGCAAAGACCTTCTCTTGCGTCTTCACCGGAGAGATTCTTGTCGCTGTCCTTCAGCGCGCCGCACTTTCTCGCATAGGCGTTCATCACCTTGGTCACCGCACTCTTAAATCCTACTTCGTGAGTACCGCCGTCGATGGTGGACATATTGTTGGCGAAGGTTACAATGGTCTCGGTGTAGCTGTCATTGTACTGCATGGCAACTTCGGCGATGATGTCGCCCTTCTCTGCCTTCATGTAAATGACCTCGGGATGGATCAGCTCCATGTGCTTCGCCTTGTTGAGATGCTCCACAAAGGAACGGATACCGCCCACGTACTTCAGATCATATTCCGCATAGCGGGACTGACCCGTGGTAGCCGCTTCCTCAAAGCGAACGGTGTTGTCCACAGAAACCTCTTCATCGGGGTCCAGCTCGAACACGTCACCCACAACAGGTGCACCGTCGGTTTCAGCAGCCGCCTTTTCGGCAGCTTCGGACTCCGCGGCATCCAACAGACGGTTGATATCCCTCTTTTCGTCCTCATTGAGACCGCTTCCGCCAATTTCTTCCTCGACAACCTCCAGCTCCCTCCGCTCGTCACGGAGAATGATACGAATGCCCGCGTTCAGGAACGCCTGCTCACGGAGTCTGGTGAGGAGAACCTGTGCATCAAATTCGGTGGTGTCGGTGAAGATTTCGGGGTCGGGCTTGAACCGCACGAACAGACCGTGCTTTCCGTTGGCATCTCCCTCGCACGCAAAAGGACGGGCAATACCGCCCCGTTCAAAACGCATGGTGTAACGGTTACCGTCGTAGTAGTTGTCTACCTCCAGCCACTCGGAAAGGGCGTTTACAACGGACGCACCCACACCGTGGAGACCGCCCGAGATCTTGTACCCCTGTCCGCCGAACTTACCGCCCGCATGGAGCACGGAAAATACAACCTCAAGGGTAGGTTTGCCCATCTGATGATGCATCTGAGAAGGCACACCGCGGCCGTTGTCCTGTACGGATACGCTTCCGTCGGGGTAAAGCACCACCTCGATCTCGTCGCATCGACCCGCCATGGCTTCGTCAATGGAGTTGTCCACGATCTCGTACACAAGATGGTGCAGTCCTCGCTGGGATGTGGTACCGATGTACATACCCGGTCTCTTTCGTACAGCCTCCAGCCCCTCGAGAACCTGAATGGAGTCCTCGTTGTACTCCACCGTGTTCTCAACCGCGGTGTCCGCCGACGAAACTTCCATTTCATCAATCTTGTCGCTTTGTTCTATCATTATTTCCTCCATGAAATGTTACTTTATCGCAATCACGATATGTGTAAAAAATCAACGTGTGTTTTCATCTTTTTTTGAGAGCCTGAGTGGAAATATGCGTAAAAATCACTTTCTCTCCGCTCACCCGTTCTTCCTCCGAGGGAGAACCCGCAGAACTCTTCTTCTTCTTTGAAGTCAGAACAAACGATCGCGGCAAATCTTCTCCCGCAATATCGCACCGCCCCAACTTCTCCGCATTCTTCAAAAATTCCTTTGTAACAGCAGCATCGACCTTGCCATCCAAATCAAAATACCCAACGATATCCTCTTCCCTGACAAGATACCCTGCACCGATATGCTTTAACATAAACTTATTCTTCTTACTTGGGAAACTTTTTTAAGGAAAAAGTTTCCCAAACCCTTCAAAAACCTTTTTAACAAATGATCAAATATAAGTCAGCTTTAAATCCAATCCAACCAAAATCCCAACAATCCCTTCCCCATCTCAATCAGTACGGGGTCCGGGGACTGGTCCCCGGCATGGGGTTAGAATTACGCAAGCGTAATTCAGGGGAGGATC
>JAZQUQ010000078.1:0-5496 GCA_045631365.1 Eubacteriales bacterium
CTTCCTAAGACCGCTTGGCCTCCGACTTGACCATGTCGTGGCCGTGCTTTGCAGCATGTGCAAGACCTGCCTTTGCGATCTCGACGGGAGAGACCCCTGTACCCATCTCAAAAACGGGAATTTCAAGCTGACCGCCCACAACCTTCAGCTGATCAATCGCTGCAGGACGGTAAACGTCACAAGCAACGAGAAGGGGACGCTTGCCTTGTTTCTTATACATACCCGCCAGCTTACCGCTGTGGGTTGTTTTACCCGAACCTTGGAGACCTACCATCATGACCACTGTAGGGGGTCTTGAGGAAATCTGCAGCTTGTTGTTTGTCTCGCCCATCAGTGCAATCAGCTCTTCGTGGACGATCTTTATAATCTGCTGGGCGGGCATCAGGCTCTCAAGAACCTCTGCACCAACCGCACGCTCGGTTACTTTTTTTACAAATTCGCGGACAACCTTAAAGTTTACATCCGCTTCCAGAAGTGCAAGCTTGACTTCACGCATTCCTTCTTTTACGTCGGATTCCGTGAGCTTACCCTTGTTTCTAAACTTTTTAAAAGCATTATTCAGTTTTTCCGATAAGCTGTCAAACATTGGATACTCCGTTTCTTATTCAGCAATGGGGAACTGAGCTTCTTCCATTTCCTCGAGGATGGCAAGAACGCTGTTGATGCTGTCCTTGAATCGCTGATCCTCATGGGATTCCCTCATCTTATTTAATTCTGTAATTTTATTTAATTCTGTAATTGCTTTTCCGATGCAGGACTCAAACTGCTGCAGCCGTTCCGCCATGTGGAGCTTATCCTCCAGATCATGAAGCTCAGATACGGTTTTCTTCAGGGAATCTCTGACGCCCTGACGGGAGATGCCCGTCACCTCGGAAATCTCTGCGAGGGAATAGTCCTCGTTGTAATAATATTCCATCATTTCACGCTTTCGATCGGTCAGCAGTACACCGTACACGTCGAGGAGAAAGGGAATTTTCAAGTCTTTTTCAAATATATCGATCACCACATTGCTGTAAAGTAAATCACTTTACAGAGTATACCATATCCGATCCGTTTTGTCAAGAGTATTCTGAAAAAAAACGCAATTTATTTCATATACAAATTGTTCTTTTTTTCAAAAATGCCTTGACATTCCATTTCCGTTGTGATATACTATAGAGGCTGTGAAAAAACACGCCCCATTAGCTCAGTAGGTAGAGCACTTGACTTTTAATCAAGGTGTCCGGAGTTCGACTCTCCGATGGAGCATAATCCCATGACTCAATGTCGTGGGATTTTTTATTACCAAATTCTTTTCGGGAGTTTTTATCTATGCTTACTGTAAAGCACGGTGAATTCGGTTCACTTGCCGCCAACAATTATCTGCTGACGGACGACAAATCCGGCGAGTCCGCCTTGATTGACTGTTCCTCGGACAAGTTTGATATGATGCGTTTTATCGGAAACGCCAATCTTAAATACATTCTCCTTACTCACGGTCATTTTGATCACTGCGGCGGTGTGAGAAAGGTTGCGGTAGAAACGGGGGCAAAGATTGTTATTGCGGAAGCTGACCGCAAAATGTCTCACGACACAATCGCCAACGTGGCAGGACTGTTCGGCAGCGGTTGGACAGAATACACCCCCGATCTCACCGTCTGCGACGGAGACGTCCTCCACCTCGGGGAAGAGGAAATCAAGGTCATCGCTACTCCGGGTCACACCCCGGGTTCTGTCTGCTTCCTTGCGGGGGAACATCTTTTCACAGGAGACACCATTATGGTAGGGGGATACGGAAGAACCGATTTCCCGGGAGGCGATCAGGAAAAGCTGGTTTCGAGCCTGATCAAGATTATTCCTTTTACGAAGAAATACAGCTTCTATCCCGGTCATGGAGAGATTGTGGTACGCTGAAAAACAAAAGATTACTCGGGTCCATGCAGCCTAATGCAGAAACCCGAGTTTTTTCTTTCAAAGAGATTTCATCGTTTCGCCGCACCAACGGAAGAGAAGGTCAAAGCTTTCCTGAAAATCAAAGGAAACACCGTCACTCATCTCTATGGATCGCTTCAAAACCTCATAATTGCTCCCACTGAGCAGAGGAAGAAGCGCCCTTTTGGATTGAACGAAGTCGCCGGTCTCCAAATACCGAAGATTCTGCAGAATGAAGAACACGCCCTTATAATTAAGAGGAAGGTTTTCCGTATTCGTCTCCGGTGACGCGTGGATGTATCGGTGACACAGTTCATGATACAGGTTATTAATGCTCAGTTTCACAAAATTGCGGACGTCCGCCTCCGTGTAATCGGGAACAAGATCGCGGAGAACTCCGTAATAATCCCTTGTACTGTGCAAAAGATGGCAGATCTCAAGGGGATTCCAGTTGGAAAGGTCCGACCGACTGCAGATAAACCCGCAGGACTTGTCGAAATGCTCCATGGATTCGATCACAGCACGATACTGCTTGAGATCAGACACACTGAGCTCATCAATAACAACCATAATATCAATATCACTCTTATCCGTCGCTTCTCCACGAAGATAACTTCCCTGGAGTCCGACATACAGGAGTCTCGCCCCGAACGAATCGGTCAGCCTTTCCATAAGACGGGATATATAATCGGAAATGTCAATCATACAATACCTCCATACGTTTTTTCAATAAAAAGAAACCGTACCCCATATTTCAGGGATACGGCTGTCACCCGTCCTGAGGGATTTGAACCCACGACCATCGGAATCGGAATCCGGTACTCTATCCGGGCTGAGCTAAGGACGGTTAGCTTTTTAACGCCTCTATATTATATCACACAAAGGGTGGTTTGTAAAGAAGAATTTTGAATTTTTCAAAAAATATATTTGCTATTTTCCCCATGATGTGATATAATATAGGAAAATACACTAACGAAATTTATGATAGGAGTTATTTCTATGCTGACAGACATTCAGATTGCACAGCAGGCGACCTTGAAGCCCATTGCCGATATCGCTTCTGACCTCGGTATTCTTCCCGATGAACTGGAACTCTACGGCAAGTATAAGGCAAAAATTACAGACAGCTTCACCAAACGTCTGGAAGGGAAGAAGGACGGAAAGCTGATCCTTGTTACCGCCATAAACCCCACCCCTGCGGGAGAAGGCAAGACGACCACCACCGTAGGTCTCGGCATGGCGATGAACAAAATCGGCAAAAACACCGTAATCGCACTCCGCGAACCCTCTCTCGGTCCCGTGTTCGGCGTTAAGGGCGGTGCTGCGGGAGGCGGCTATGCGCAGGTACTTCCCATGGAGGACATCAACCTTCATTTTACAGGAGACTTCCACGCCATCACAGCGGCGAACAACCTCCTTTGCGCTCTTATCGATAACCATATCCAGCAGGGAAATGCGCTGGACATTGACCAGAGACAGATTCTCTTCGGCCGTGTAACCGACACAAACGACCGTGCCCTCAGAAATGTAGTGATCGGCCTCGGAAACAAGGGCGACGGTATCCCCCGTGAAGATCACTTCATGATCACCGTAGCAAGTGAGGTTATGGCGATCCTCTGCCTGGCGGAAGACATTGCCGACCTGAAGAAGCGCCTCGGCAACATCCTCGTCGCGTACACCAGAGACGGAAAGCCCGTTTACGCCCGCGATCTGAATGCGGCTGGCTCCATGGCAGCACTTCTGAAGGATGCCATCAAGCCCAATCTGGTTCAGACTATCGAAAACACACCCGCCATCATCCACGGCGGACCTTTCGCCAATATTGCCCACGGATGTAACTCTGTCCGTGCCACCAAGCTTGCCATGAAGCTGGGTGAATACGCCATCACGGAAGCGGGCTTCGGTGCCGATCTTGGTGCGGAAAAGTTCCTTGATATCAAGTGCCGTTTTGCAGGTCTGAAGCCTTCTGCGGTTGTTCTCGTTGCTACCGTTCGTGCGCTGAAGTACAACGGCGGCGTTCCCAAGACCGAGCTGAAAGCGGAAAACGTGGATGCCGTCATCAAGGGTGCCTGCAACATGGTTGCACACATCGAAAACCTTCAGAAGTACAATATTCCCGTTGTGGTTGCCATCAACCGTTTCGACACCGACTCCGATGCAGAGCTTGCGGCTGTTGAAGCAATCTGCCGTGAAAACAATGCGGATTTCGCCCTCTCCGAAGTATTCGCAAAGGGCGGAGAAGGCGGTATCGAGCTGGCTGAAAAGGTTATCGCAGCCTGCGAAAAGCCTTCCGACTTCGCTCCCATCTATGCTGACGAGCTTTCCATTGCGGAAAAGATCGAGTGCATTGCCAAGAACATCTACGGTGCGGACGGCGTTACCTTTGACGCTGCGGCAAAGAAGCAGATCGCTGCCATCGAGGCATTGGACGAACGTTACAAGACATTCCCCGTATGTATGGCAAAGACCCAGTATTCTCTCTCCGACGATATGACAAAGTTGGGTCGTCCCACAGGCTTTACCGTCAACGTACGCGAGGTAAAGCTGTCCGCAGGTGCGGGATTCGTGGTGGCACTCACCGGTAGTATTCTGACCATGCCCGGACTTCCCAAGGTTCCCGCTGCGAACCTGATCGACGTAGACGACGACGGAAAGATCACAGGACTGTTCTGATTAATATGAAGACAATCATTACCCATTCCCCCGAGGAAACGGAAAAGGTGGGCTTTCAGCTGGCATGCGAGCTTGAAGAGAGGGAACCGCTGTTTGTTGCCCTCTACGGCGATCTCGGTGCCGGAAAGACCGCCTTCGTCCGAGGATTTGTGGAAAAGCTCTCCTCGGGGAGTAAAGTAAAAAGTCCCACCTATACCATTGTAAACGAATATCGGAAAGGAAACCGTCCCGTTTTCCATTTTGACCTGTATCGGATCGAGGATTCGGAGGAGCTTCTCGGGTTCGGCTTTGACGAATACGTGCAGAACGGAATCTGCATTACCGAGTGGAGCGAGAATATCAGCGATGAAATCCCCTCCACCGCAGTCAAGGTCAGAATTCTGAAGTCCTCGGAGACCAAGAGAACCATCGAAATTGATTTTGGGGATAACGAACCATGAGAATACTATCTGTTGACTCCACCGCACAAACGGGTTCTGTGGGCATTGTGGAGAACGGAAAAATATCCGCAATGTACACCATTGAAGCACAGACCCACAGCACAACCCTTCTTCCCATGATCGAATCCGTCATGAAATCCTTGGGACTTTCCATTACCGATTTCGATTTGCTTGCGGTTTCCAACGGTCCCGGTTCGTTTACCGGTATCCGAATCGGTGTAGCTGCCGTGAAGGGACTGGCATTCAAGGACAACATCCCATGCGTGGGCGTTTCCTCCCTTGAAGGGATGGCACACAATTTGGCGGGACTGGACGGCATCATCTGCCCCGTAATCAATGCGAGACGGAGTCAGGTTTACACCGCGCTGTTCCGTTCGTCTAATGGGGTTATCACCCGACTGACGGAAGACACCGTTGCCCTGATCCCCGAAATGGACAGCATCCTTGCTTCGTACGACTGTCCCGTTTATTT
>JAZQUQ010000079.1:0-1832 GCA_045631365.1 Eubacteriales bacterium
GTCTTCCCAGTAGTGCCTATCTCTGCCAATATATCCGCTTTTGGGCTGACCCGGGAACAGGTGGTTGGGGAACATAGCTCCCGCAATGGGAGCGATTTTCGAGAAGGTTTCGGGATAGGTCAGACCCACAGCCATACAGCCGTAGCCGCCCATGGAAGCTCCCGCAACCCATGTGTCCTCGTAACGGTCTGACAGGATGGGGAAGAGATTGCGGCTGACCGCCACCACTTCTTCTCCGATGAAACGACGATATTGGGGTCCTGCTGCCATATCGGCATACCAGCTTAACCCTGCTTCGGGCATGACTACTGCGATTCCCGCTGCTTCCGCATAGCGTTCCACACTTGTCCAGCGAAGCCAGGACGTATGGTTGTCGCTCATGCCGTGGAGAAGGTACAAAGTAGGGATGCGGACGCCGTCCTCATGAACCGCTTTTCTCGGTTTTTGAGGAAGAATTACGTTCATAGCAGTATTGACGCCAAGAACAGCTGAATGAAAATTAACGTGTAACTGTGCCATTATAGAACCTCCGTCAGGATGGATTTTTCTTGAGTTTGAATAACAGTCGGACAAGCAGAAGGGAGACAAAAACCCCTGTCACCACCCCTGCGGAATCGATCAACATATCCCGAACCGAACAGCTTCTGCCGGGAACAAAATATTGGTGAACTTCGTCGGAAACCGAATAAATGGAGCCGATCAAAATGGCTGAAACGATCCGTTTTCCTTTGGAGGGTGCGCCGTAAACCTTATTCTGAAAAGCAAACGCATTGGATGTGAGGAATCCGAGGAAGGCGTACACGGAAAAATGGGCTGCTTTTCGGATAAAAAAAGAATACTGCTCAAGAAGAGACATCTGTTTTTCCTCGGAATAGGTATCAAAGTCGTCATCAAGCAAATGAATGATCACGGAAAGCACCCCGTCGCTTGTATCAAGGGATTCTTCGGCTGTCTCGGAAGAAAAGGTAAAAATCACTCCCATCCAAAACAAAACCGCCGCCCACAGCAGAAGGAGAATTACGGTTGGTTTCTTTATCAACGGCGTTCGGCTCCTTTCGTTTTATTCACATTAGCCATATTATAGCACACTTTCCGATAGAATGCATGAACTTTTGAAAAAAACTTCACGAATTTGTTTCCTCATTTCCTTGCACAGTCACGCTATATGTGATATAATTGTTTTATTCAGTACAAAATCAACCATAAGGAGATCGGCTATGATTGAAAAAAACAAGCTCACATCGGGCGCGGACGAAAAAACACCGTCCCATCCCCAGTATTTTTCCTGGATCAACAACACAAACGAGGGTGCTACGGAAGAACAAACCCTCATTAACCTCGAATACTTCAAGTGGCTCCACGACGAGTACGGCATGAACCTTGAGATTTACGCATGGGATGCGGGGAATCTGGACGGTTCCTCCGGCACGTACGCACACCCCGACGAAACCCCAAAGCTGAAGGAGCAGTACCCCAAGGGCTACGGTCCCTCTGCGGCAAAAGCACGGGAATTCGGCTGTTCTCTCGGCGTATGGGCAGGAGCGGATGGTTTCGGTGACACCCCCGAGGAGCAGGAGAAGCGTTGGGAGCTGATGGTAGGTCTTTGCCGTGACCACGGCTTCAAACTGTTCAAATTTGATACGGTCTGCGGAAACCTCCGTGAAGAGAAGCGCCCTGTATTCAAGGCAATGATCGACGAGTGCCGCAAATACGTTCCCGATCTTGTGGTGCTGAACCACCGAAACGAGCTGGGAGACGCGGAAATCTGTGCCACCACCTTCCTTCTCGGCGGTCAGGAAACCTATATTGACATCCACAGCCGCAATCCCATG
>JAZQUQ010000080.1:0-4301 GCA_045631365.1 Eubacteriales bacterium
CGGTGAAGGTCTACACCTACTGCGGTGTCAAGGAGGTCAAAGAGGGGCAGCACGGCGTGATCGACGGTGTATGCGAATTTGACGGTGCGGCATTTACCTTACGCAAAGGGGAAACCGCGGTGATCAACTTCGGTCAGAATGCGGCGGGCCGTGAATACTTCAAGGTAAGCGGCAAGGCAGGTACTGTGATCACGGTGCTGCACGGTGAGATGCTCAATGATCGCAAGGGCGAGATTGCACGCGGCAATGACGGTCCGGGCGGCAGTGTATACACTGCGAATATGCGTTCGGCGAAAGCGAGAACGGTATACACCATCGGTAAGGATGACCGGATAGAGGCGTACCGTCCGTGCTTTACCTTCTTCGGATTCCAGTATTTACAGATCACGGCGAGTGAGGACGTGACCTTTTACGACATCAAGGGTGGCGCTGGCCGATCCCGCTTTGGACGGCAACGCCGCTATGGCAGATCTCAAGGCAAACGGTGCTCTCCGCTTCGATTTCGACGGCGAAGAAGTTCTCCTCACCGAAGCAGACCTCCTCATCGAGACCCAGCAGAAGGCAGGCTACTTCACCACAGCCGATCACGGAATCACCGTTGCCCTTGACACCAATCTGACAGAAGAACTGATCAACGAAGGCTTCATCCGCGAGGTAATCTCCAAGATTCAGACCATGCGTAAGGAAGCAGATTTCGTTGTGACCGACCACATCGCAGCCAATATCACAGGCAGCGACAAGCTGACCGCCATCCTTTCCGCAAATCCCGAGGAAGTAAAGACCGCTGTTCTCTGCGACACCCTCACCTTTGAAGCAGGCGAACCCGACGGCGCTTACACCAAGGAATGGGATATCAACGGAGAAAAGTGCACCATTTCCGTCAAGAAGCTTGCATAAAAACTGATGGGACAACGGAGAGATTATGACCATTCTTTGAGGTTTTCACATCCAAAAAGTTATTTTCTCTCCGTCCCTTCACACAAAATACGCAAAAACATCAAATATTCGTCCTTTTCCGTTCAACTTGTTGTATGGTTTGCCGATTAAAAATTACGGCAAAACTATTGATTTAGGATTTAATATTTGATATAATGTATGTATGATTTTCAGAGGTACACCCAATATGTCGGATACCCATATGGGATATTGCCTCGAATTTGATTAATTCAATTCATATTAATAATATTGGGAGTGTATCATATGATTTCTCGTGATGTTACAATAAAGAACAATGTAGGACTTCACGCAAGACCCGCTACATTTTTCATTCAGAAGGCAAACTCTTTCAAGAGCTCCATCTGGGTTGAAAAAGACGACCGCAGAGTGAACGCAAAGAGCCTTCTCGGTGTTCTTTCCCTCGGTATTGTTAAGGGAATGACCATCACCCTGATCGCAGACGGCGCAGACGAAGCAGACGCTCTTGAAGGACTGGCTGCACTGATCGATTCCGGCTTTGCAGAATAATTTGCGCAGTTTTATACCAAAATCATGAGCGAGGGCATCCCCTCGCTCACTTTGTTATAATCACTTTTTGTTATGAGGATTTTCA
Source organism: Eubacteriales bacterium (assembly GCA_045631365.1). Classification (GTDB taxonomy): domain Bacteria; phylum Bacillota; class Clostridia; order Oscillospirales; family CAG-272; genus UMGS1696. Next base: position 1,550 of record JAZQUQ010000080.1, read on the forward strand.
TTGGAACAGAATAATCTTACTCCACCCGGCAAGGACAGGCTCAGCTATCTCCGTGACAAGGCGGCGGTCCTTCCCCGTTCCCCCGGCGTGTACATCATGCACAACGCCCAAGGGAAAGTGATCTACGTGGGAAAATCCCGCTGTCTCCGCGACCGAGTGTCCCAATACTTCCACGGTGCACACGACAGAAAAACGGCAAAAATGGCGTCCTCCGTTCACGATTTCCGCTTCGTCACCTGCACCACGGAAATGGAAGCGCTGGCTCTTGAGAACAGCCTCATCAAGCAATATACGCCCAAATACAACATCAAATTGAAAGATTCCAAGTCCTATCCCTATCTGAAAATCGCCATGAGGGAGCAATACCCCCGTATTACGGTCACCCGAAAGAGAGTGGCGGACGGCAGCCTTTACTTCGGCCCCTATTCCTCCACCCAAACCGTGTACAGCGTTCTCGCTTCCTTGGAGCGCACCCTTGGAATTCCCACATGCCGAAAGCATTTTCCCGAAGATATCGGAAAGAGCCGTCCCTGCGTTCTCAGCCAGATCGGACGGTGCATGGGATTGTGTACGGGCAAAATCTCCCAGCTTCAATACAGAGAAACCATCGAACAGGCGGCGGTCATCCTTCGAGGGGGAACTGCAGAGATTATCCGAAACCTCACCGAGAAAATGAACCGTGCCGCGGAAGAGCTGGAGTTCGAGGAAGCCGCACGGTGCCGCGACAGCATTGCCGCACTCCGCAAATTAGGGGAACGGCAGAAGGCGGTGGGCTCCCCCGATGTGGAATGCGACGTCATCGGCCTCCATTTCGCTACCTTCGAGAATTCGGACGTCACCTTCCCTGACTGTGCCTCTGTTTTCTATATTCGAAGCGGCTATATCTCCGACACCGAACACTTTCTCTTCGGCTCCGATGAGATTCTCCCCTCCGAAACCGGTGTTGAGGAAGAGGATTCTCCCCTTTCCGCCTTCATTACTGCCCTCTATCAGACGAGAGAGTATATCCCGCGGGAAATTCTCCTCGCCTTCGAGCTGTCCGATCACGAGCTGGAGCTTTTGACAGAGTATATCTCCGACCGTGCGGGACACCGAGTCACCGTGCGGACACCGAAACGAGGTGCGGGCAAGTATCTCTGCGATATGGCATCGGAGGACGCAAAGACCCACTCGGAAAACACAAGAAAACGGGAGACCAACACGGAAAAAATGTTGGTGAATCTGGCTTCCCTCCTCTGTCTGGAGGTGTTCCCCACCCGCATTGAGGCTTACGATATCTCCAATCTGGGCAGCGAACACATCACGGCAGGCATGATCACCGCCGTGGACGGAAAGTTCAAAAAAAGCGATTACCGCACGTTCAAAATCAAGAATCAGGATCAACCCGACGACTATGCCGCCATGACCGAGGTCATCTCCCGAAGACTTCGCCATATTGCGGAGGCAAAAGAGGGGGACCCCTTGGCGGAATACCCCGACTTAATCCTCCTCGACGGCGGTAAGGGTCATGTGGGCGTGATTCAAACCCTTCTTGCCAATCTGGGGTTTGATATCCCCGTGTTTGGTATGGTGAAGGATGACCACCATAAAACAAGAACCATCACATCGGCGGAGGACGAGGTCAACATTGCCCGCCATCCCGATGTGTTCAAGTTCATCTACGGTCTGCAGGAGGAGGTTCACCGCTACACCGTGGGGCAGATGACCCAAGCCAAGCGGAAGACCATGACTACCTCCACCCTTGAGAGCATCAAAGGCATCGGCCCGAAGAAAGCGAAGGCCTTGCTCGGTCACTTCAGCTCCATGAAAGCCTTGAAGGAAGCCACGGTCGCCGAGCTTGCCGATGTCCCCGGCATCACAAAAAACGACGCCGAGGAAATCTACCGCCATTTCAGAAAAAAATAAAGCACACCCATTATAAAAAGGTTTGGAAAGTCTTGAAAACCTTTCCTCAAAGGTTTTCAAGTGGGGTTATAGGGGCCAAAGCCCCTAATAGAAAGAAAGGATTAAAATTTATGAGAGTTATCACAGGAACAGCAAGAGGAACGAAGCTTGAGGCATTGGAAGGAGAGGCGACCCGTCCCACGTCGGACAAGGTGAAGGAAGCGCTGTTTTCCATGATCCAGTTCGATATTGAAGGCAGAGCGGTTCTCGATCTGTTCGGCGGAAGCGGTCAGCTTGCGCTGGAGGCACTGTCCAGAGGTGCGGCCCGTGCCACCATTATTGACCAGTCCAGAGATGCGGTAGAGATCATCATTGCCAATGCGAAGAAGACCCACCTGTTTGATAAGTGCCGTGTTTCCGCTTCCGATTATGCATCCTTCATCCGCGGTGCGGCAGGACGGGAAACCTACGACATCGTCTTCCTCGATCCCCCCTACGAAGGCGGATTTCTCCCCGCTGCCCTTGAAAAGCTCCACAATGCGGGACTTTTTGCTGTGGGCGCACACATCGTCTGCGAATGCGATACCGAAGTTTCCAGCCGCAAGAGCCGTGTGAAGAAGGACGAAGAGCTTTCCCGTGAGGCTGTACTGAACGAAGTATTCGGCGGAAGCGAGGAGCTGGCGGCAAAGTACACCATGCTCCGCACCGCAGTCTACGGCAGAACCAGAATCACCCTTCTTACCCCTGAGTGGGAGTGATGTTTAGCTGAAATTGTAAGCGATCCGTCCCACTCCCGAGAATTTCCCTTACGTGAAATTCTCCAAAGTTTGTTGAGCTAACCAAAACATGGGAGTGATGTTTAGCTGAA
>JAZQUQ010000081.1:0-1709 GCA_045631365.1 Eubacteriales bacterium
CGGTGATGCAGAATACGGGGTCTCCCGCTTCGTCGCCGATCTTTACAGTTACGGACTCCCCGTTCTTCTTGATAACCACACCGTGGAGTGCAAGGGGAATGGTCGCCCACTGGTACTTTCTCACACCGCCGTAATAATGGGTCTTGAAGTAGCCGAGACCTTCATTTTCAAACAGAGGATGCTGCTTCAGGTCGATTCTGGGGGAGTCCACGTGGGCAGCGCAGATGCGAACACCATCGTTAATGGGATCGGTACCTACCTTGATGGCAAACAGCGCCTTACCGCGGTTGGAGAGGTAAACCTTGTCTCCCGCAGCCAGCTTTTCGCCGATGTGGTATTCCTTGTAGCCTGCAGCTTCCAGCAGCTTGATGGAGGAGTCTACCGCTTCACGCTCGGTTTTGGATTCGTCCATCCATTTTGCGTATCCTACGGCGTAATCCTTTGCTGCCTGCAGTTCTTCCGCGCTTCTCAATTCAAATGCGGTCTTCTTCTTGTAGAAAAGTTCGTCCTTCAGCAATTGTCCTTTTGTTTTTTCTGCCATGATGTGTATTTCCTTTCACTTATCTGATTTTTATTTGTAATAAAGTCTTTTGTAGACCTGGATTGCCTTGTTTACGATGTCCACATAAGAGCGGACATCCTCGTCGGGGATGATCTTCAGATTGCGGTTTTCGTCCGTGTATTCCGAATTCTCCCGCCATCCGTCCACCGTATCCTCGTCGGAGGTGTAGGCGGCAAGAACCGCATCCCAACGGTTGTATTCCGTGTAAAGATAGGAGAGATAGTACGCCCCATACTCGATATTGGTCTCGGGGTCGTACAGAATTCCCGTTTCAAGGGTGGCCTTGTTCATGGAGAGAAGACGGCTGAATCGCTCGGGGGTGATCTGCAACAGTCCGATGGCGCCGTCGTCCCCTACCTTGTTGCTTTGAAAATCGCTTTCCGTCTTGATTACGGCGTAAAGCACGTATTCGGGGACACCGTATTTCTCCGCGTATTCACTTACCCATTGGCTGTACTCTCTGGGGTGATTCTTCAGATCGATCTGACGGCAGATGCTTTGATAGATAAAACCAATGGCAACCGAAAGGGCGAGAATCACCACGATGACTATACTTCGCAGTACCGCTTTTTTTACTCCCATGTATTTTTCTCCGATAATATCCGTTTCATACCTTACAGCAGAGCCTTCAGACAGTCTGCCACTTCGTTGACACGGCGGATCAGCACATCCTTTTCCGTGTCGTCGTTTTCAATCACGAACTTTGCTCTCTGCCGAAGCTCTTCCGCGGAAATCTGACTCCGCAGTCTTTGTTCTGCCGCAATTCTGTCCAAACCGTCCCGCTCCATGATCCGTCGAACGGAGCATTCATCGGAAGCGATGACGCAGATCACGGTTGAACAAAATTTGTCGAATCCGCTTTCAAACAGAACGGGGGCGTCAATGAGGACGATGGAATACCCTTCCTGATACAGGCGTTCTGCTTCCCTCTCCGTTTCAAGGAGGATGTGGCGGTGGGTGATCTCGTTGAGATTTTTGAGGTTTTCTTCGTTCCCTTCACCGAATACAAGTCCTCGAAGGACAGCGCGGTTCAGGGAATTGTCGTCACATTTCACCGAATCACCAAAACACTCCATCAATTCACGCATACAGGGGGAGAGTTTCTCCTCAGCACAGGGGGAGGTCATTTTTCTGTAAACCCCATCGG
>JAZQUQ010000082.1:0-2146 GCA_045631365.1 Eubacteriales bacterium
TAAAGGAGATACGAAAATGAAAAATGGCACACGAAACGCAAAACGACTCCTTGCCCTGATTCTCGCAGCCTTGCTCCTTGCTCCCATCATGACAGCTTGCGGAGGCGGCACAAGTTCCGAAACCACCGCATCCGAAACCAAGGCTCCCGAGACGAAGGCTGCGGAAACCGAACCTTCTGCTGTTGAAACGGACACACCCGAAACCGAAAATCCGTGGGCAGACACCGAAACCGTGCGGAACGACAAAACCGCATTCGCGCTTACCTCTCTTACCACCTCTATCGGACTGGAAATTCGGGAGAATCAGCTCTGCCTCACTTCGCTGAAGACGGAAAGCGGTGTGGAGAAGGTTGCTTCCCCCACAGCATATGCACTGCCTTCCCAACATGGCGATTATGAAACCGGTGGAGATTATGCGGATTTTACATGGAGCTACAAGGGATATACCACCTACAATGACGGGGACGGCGGACTGGGGTATACCTTCCTTTTTGAGGATGCGGAAGTTTCCTCCACCTATGCGCTGACCGTAGTGGCAAGAGCCGACATGGCAGGACCTTTTGAGTTTTTCGGAAACTTCACCAACAATGGGGAGAAGACCATCCTCTATAAGCCTGCGGAAATTTTCACCACCGCTGTATCCGGTGAAGCTGCACCCACCGCATGGACCTTCGCCAAGGAAAGCGGCTTTGCGGAGGGGTACACCAGACCCTTTGACGGTGCGGGTGGATTCCGCGGAACAGGTATTTACCACACCGTTCTTGAAAACGGAGCAACAGCCACCGCTTACAACACCATCAACCACGACTGGAACAAGAACGGCGACATCCCCATGATGTACGTGGACTATGGCACAAGCGGCATTTACTATGCCCTCGAATGGACAAACGGCACTTTGACCGCTGTTGGTGAGGATAACGGAAGTGTAAATCTCTCCGTTCAGCTCGCCAACTGCGATTTTGAGACAAAAGCAGAGGTGGGCTATCCCGTTGCCACACCTTCCGTTTATCTTGGCGTGTATGACGGCGACGTGGATATGGGCTCCAACGCCTTCAAGCATTGGTTCCTCCGTTACAAAGCCCCCGACAATATGCTGGAGGATGAAAACGAGCCTTTGACCCAGCAGGATATGCAGCTCGGCATTTCCGTTGCACAGTACGGCATCCAGCAAATCAAGTGGGATCTCGGCTGGTGGTGGGCTGACCAATATTTTGAGAAAAACAACGGTCTCCTTGAGCTTAGAAATCCCGCATATCTCGGCGTGCTTGCATCTGTCGGTGCGACTACCCTTGCGGAATTCGTGCAGATGGCAAAGGACGCGGGATTGAATCTGACAACGTATATTCTTCTGAAGGACACGGGCCTCGACCGAGAGGGTGTGCCTACCTCTGTAGGCGAATTCGGTCACCCCGAATGGTTCTCCGTTGATTTTACCATAGGAGGTCCTTCTGCCGATCTTGGGGACGAGGAATGTGTGGCATTCTACAAGGATTATCTCTACAACTTCTTCAACGAAACGGGCGTTTCCACATATCGCTCCGACTGGGAGCCGATTTGCACGGTATCCTATGAAGAAAACCGCCATCTGATGGAAGGAACGGACGTATCCTACTGGAATACGGTGGGTTTCGGTGAGCTGATCGACCACTTGACCGAAAATCTCGATTACTTCCGCTATGAATCCTGCTCCTCGGGCGGTGGTATGAAGGATTTGTGGACCATGACAAAGGCGTCCATTATCAACTGCGACGACTCTGCCGACTTTATGTCCCTCCATATGTCCTTCTACGATGCGTCCTACTGCATCCACCCCGCACAGCTTCAGCTTCCCTGCAACGCGGGAACCTATGCACCGGGTGATAATCATTATGCCGGCATTGGCGACTATCTCTACGGATTCCGCACTACTCTCACAGGCGGTGTTATGTTGAGTAACTGGGACGGTACCGAACCGGAAGACATTACCTACTGGCCCTACTGGATCGCCGAGGTTTACAACAAGAAAATGAAGCCTCTCATCCGTTACGGCGATCTCTACCACATCCTCCCGAGACCCGACGGTGTTCATTGGGACGGTCTTGAGTACATCGATGTTGATTCCGAAAACGAGATCAAGGGACTTGTGATGCTGTGGAAGCCCACCAAC
>JAZQUQ010000083.1:0-4464 GCA_045631365.1 Eubacteriales bacterium
AACCCAGCCGTTCTCCCGCTTCCACCGCAGGACGGGTCAGGATAATACGGGAAACCTCGTGATTCTTCAACGCCTTCACCGCCATCGCCACCGCAAGATAAGTCTTACCCGTACCTGCGGGACCGATGCCGAGAACCACCGTATTCTTGCGGATGGCGTCCACGTATTTCTTCTGTCCCACGGTCTTCGCTTTGATGGGCTTTCCCTTGGACGTCACGAAGAAGCAGTCCTCGTCAAAGCCCGAAAGCTCGGAAAGACGCCCCTCCTTCACCATGGTGATGGTATAATCCACGCTCTGATCGGTCAGCTCGTCGCCGAAGGAGAGAATCCGTTTCATGTGGTTCAGCGCTTCCGCCGCAAGGGAGGTGTTTTCGTCCAGCCCTTCTACCATGACGGTATCTCCTTCCACCGTCTCGTTTTGCGTGTTATAAATCCGAACGGAGAATGCCTCCTCCAGTCGGTTGATATTTCTGTCAAAATTGCCGAACAGCTTTGCTGTAACCTCGGCAGAAGGAGTGGTAATCTTTCTGATCAAATTCTGTTCCTCCGATTTATTCCTTGAAATCTCCGCGGAACTCCACCGTTTCGGCGATATCCCGACGAATGTATAAAATACAGGTGACGGTATAGACGCCATCCTCAAAGGACGACTCCACCGTTTTCGAAAGGAGCTCGCCGTTTTCCAACGCCTGATCCATACGGTACCGCAGCTCCTCAAATGCCTCTTTCGTCATCTGCTCTGCGGGAACCTCTTTTCGCTCGTATACGTACTCCCGACAGACTTCTTCTTTGATCCAAATGGGGAGAGAACACAGCCCAAACAGCGAAACCCTCTTTATCTTATCTATTTTATCATATTTCGCATACGCAATTCCAGTATTTTGAAAAAGTTTTTGAATATTTTTAAAAAGATTTACATCCTTCCCGAAAATATTCACCGTTTTCACCCGTGTTTCCGCTCCCGTATAGGTTTTTTCCTCCCGTTCCGCCGCAATCTGCACGTCAATCCGACAGACGGTTTTCGCAATCACCTCTCCCGCCGCGTATTCCGCACGGATGCCTCCCTCGGGGAGAACCCCGTCCTTCTTTGGGATGATCCCCGAGATTACCACGTCCCCCGCTTTGACCACATCCCCCGCCTGAACGGCAGCCTTTCCCTCGAACACACGGACAATTTCGATGACGCCGTCCTCCGATGCCACCACGTTGGCGTAGGTTCCCTCCTCCCGTTCCGTCCGCGAGGGAGCATGAAGCTCCCGCACCTGCACCTCCGCAACGGTGCCGTTCATGAACACCGACATCCATGCCACGGAATCGGATGCCGCAAGGAACTTCACCTGCACGTCGTCGTAATCAATGGACGGAATCCATGCACCGTACCCGCAGCCGAGGTCGCTGAGAAGGGCGATAATCTCCGAATCCGGGGTGACGGTATTTCCCTCAATGCGGATATCCCACACCATCCGTCCCGAAAGATAGCTCCAGATAAGAAACGCCAACGCTCCAAGAAGAATTCCCAACCGACGTCGGAGAAATCGTACTGCCACGGGAAATCCCCGAAGGTCGGAAAACTCCAACGCCTCACGGAGACAGGGTTCTGCTTCCGCCTCCAGTTTTTCCTTGACACCTACAGGAAGACGGAGGATCAGCCGCCCCGACCGATCCGTTTTTTCCCCGAAAAAATCCAGACCCATTTGAAAAAGGAGATCGTAAACCATCCCCCTCAGCCCAACGGGAACGGAGAGAACGTAGTATCCGCAAAGAAAGCCCCACAGTTTTTTGAACACGTTACTCCGCCTCCTTTTCCATTGCTGTATCCCACGTGTCCCCGAAGAAAATCCCGTCGATCCGACCGCGGACAAGGAGTACATCCTGTCTGAAATCGGACAGAATCAGTTTTGCGCCCCGCACGGTAAATACCCCGCCGCAGGTTTTCAGCACTACCTTTGTCTCGTCGTACTCTAAAATTCCGCGGCAGCCTGTCACCTCCGCTTCCTCCCGCCCTCGGACCAAAAACAGGGGAATATTGCAGAAGGACTCCATGGGAAGTTCCGTAAACCGCGAAAACGCCTCCGCCATCGGATGCCGATGCTCTCTTTTTCTCATTGATACCTCCACTTTTTCGTATGATTTCTTATGGGATTAATTTTATGTATCTCCTCCCCATATAATGAATCTACAACTGCAATGAATCAAAAGGGTTCCCATGAAATCGAAACTGACGCAGAAGCTTGCCAATCTGATCCTCTCCCTTTTGGGGATTCTCCTCTTTGTTTTCCCCGACACCGTCTTCTCCGCCGCAGAAAATGCTCTGAAAAGCTGCGGAACAACCATTCTCCCTTCTCTTTTTCCGTTTATGGTTCTCTCGGGGCTGATTGTACGGCGGAGACTCCTTGCTCCTATTGAAAATCTCATCCCCATGCAAAGGCTGTTCCGTCTCCCCTCTGCTTCCGCCTGTCCACTCCTCCTCGGAGCATTGTGCGGCTTTCCCATTGGGGCGAAAACCACGGCGGAGCTGTACCGCATGGGGGAATTGACCAAGGAAGAGGCGGAGTTTACCTGTGCCATATCCAACAACACGGGCCCCGCTTTTGCCGTCAGCATTGCGGGAGGGGTGTTCCGTGGGAGCCGATCGTTTGGGTGGTATCTCTATTTCGCCCAACTCCTGTCCGCCTTCCTTGTGGGTCTCCTGTTCCGCAAAAAGAAAGCTGCCGCACCATCTCACCTGCAGAATACGGCACCATCCCCCGCAGAATCCCCCATTCGTTCCTTTGCGGAAGCGGTTTCCTCCGCCGCAGGTGCCGTCCTTCCCCTTTGCGGATATATTGTGTTCTTCTCCGTCCTCTCTGCCCTTGCGGGAGAACTTATTTCCGGTCTTCTCCCCCGTGCGTTTCTCTGTTCTCTTCTTGAATTCACGGCCGGAATTCGGATATCTTCTTCCGTCATAGGGAATTGGGGATGGTTTCTCACGGGCTTTTCCCTCGGCTTTTCAGGGCTGTCCGTTTTCGTTCAGACCTACAGCTTCACCGCCCCCCGCGGGCTTTCCCTTCGGAAGGCGTTCCTCTTCAAAGGTCTGCAGGGATGCCTCTGCGGCGGATTCTGCGTTTTATATCCCCATCTTTTCCCGTGATCTCCCGTCCTTTTTCCAATACGGAGACGGAAAAAAGAAAAAATTTCGTCGTTTTTCCTATTGATTTTATCTCGTTTTTTCTATATAATAGATAATGTCTAATTATGCGATTTTCGGGAAAGACTATCACCGAAAGGAAAGGAATGGTCATCACAATGAAACTTAGAAAACAACCCGATGCTGAAATCGAGCGTTTCTGCCGCTTCTGTGGGCATTCCTCCGAGCTTTCGGACGGGGATACCGTACTGTGCGGCAAAAAAGGAATCGTTTCCGCGGATTTCGTCTGCCGAAAGTTCACTTACGATCCCCTCAAACGGGAACCGAAGCGTCTTGTCAAAGAGGTCAAGCTCGAGTACGTTGAGCTTTGAGCCTTCCGTCAGAAAACATAAAACAAAAAGAAATCAATTTTGGAGGACACACCTTTGATTATTGCACTTGAAGAAGCAAAGTACAGACTGACCAATTTCCGTGCCAACATTGAAGAGCTTGGCAGCGCCATTCAGATCGATCTGCTCCGCGAAAAGGCAGCAAAGCTGGAAGAGAGCACCATGGATGCCGAATTCTGGAACGACCAGCAGAACTCCGGTAAGGTTCTGAAGCAGATGAAGCAGATGAAGGATAAGATCGCCGAATACGAAGGTCTTGCCGCAAAGTTGGAGGACACCATCACCCTTTGCGAGCTTGCCATCGAAGAAAACGACGAATCCATGACGGAAGAAGTCCTCACCGAAGAAAAAGCAATTCTCGAAAGCGAAGAAAAGCAGCGCCTTGAAATCCTTCTCTCCGGCGAATACGATGCCAACAACGCCATCGTCAGCCTCCATCCCGGTGCGGGCGGAACTGAGGCACAGGACTGGGCTCAGATGCTGTACCGTATGTACACCAGATGGGGCGAACGTCACGGCTATAACGTAAAGCTCATCGACTGGCTCGACGGTGAAGAAGCAGGCCTCAAGTCCGCAACCATCATGATCGAAGGCACCAACGCTTACGGTTACCTCAAGGGCGAAAACGGCGTACACCGTCTCGTGCGCGTATCTCCTTTCGACTCTTCCGGACGCCGCCACACTTCCTTCGCATCCGTTGAAGTTATGCCCGAATTCGAAGACGACAACCCCATCGAACTCCGCGAAGAAGAACTCGAAATCACTGCTCACCGTTCTTCCGGCGCCGGCGGTCAGCACGTAAACAAGACTGACTCCGCGATCCGTATCGTACACATTCCCACAGGTATCGTTGTAGGATGCCAGACCGAACGAAGCCAGCTCCAGAACAAGGAAACCGCGCTCAAGATGCTCAAGTCCAAGCTCATGGAAATCAAGCAGCGCGAAAAG
>JAZQUQ010000084.1:0-2676 GCA_045631365.1 Eubacteriales bacterium
CCCTACCGCAACGGTCCCCGAAATCTGCGATCATCTGGAAAACAGCAAGAAAGTCCTCATCATCTCTCACGTGAACCCCGACGGGGATACCGTAGGCTCCGCCTTTGCGCTGAAGGAAATCATCCGTGCGCTGGGCGGTGAGGCAAGATGCGTCTGCTGTAAAGAGCCTGCGAAACGCCTCCGCTTCCTCTACATCGATCAAGAGGACTGCACTTACCTCGGTGACGCGGACGAATACGATCTCGTCCTCTCCATTGACGTTGCCTCCCCCGTTCAGCTTGGGGAGCTTGACGTGCTGATTCCCCAAATTGATCTTATGATCGACCACCACGGCATGGGTGAGCCTTTTGCGAAAAACTACGTAGAGCCCACCGCCTCTGCCGCAGGGGAAATCGTTTTCTCCATCTACAAAGAACTGAAAAACCGAGGCAGAATCCCCGTTCTCCCCGATGCGGCACGAAGAATGTACGCCGCCATTGTTTCCGACACGGGCAGCTTCAAATTCTCCAACACCACTCCCCACACCCATCACGTGGCCGCAGAATTGTTGGAGGAAATCAACTCCGCCGACGACGGTAAGGGTGACACCGCAGACGTCTGCCGTTCCCTCTTCGGTCAGCGAACCCTGAAGGAGCTGTATGCCCAGATGCTTGCCATCCAGAGCCTCCGTTTCTACGACGACGGCGCCCTCGGGGCGGTTCTGTTCACCCAGCAGATGCTGGCAGATGCCGATCTGACCGAAGATGAAATCGGAAACGTGGTGGATACCCCCCGCGGCGTGGAAGGGGTCCTTGTGGGCATCTCCCTCCGCCAGTCCTCCGCCGATCCTCGTGTGTTCAAGGTATCATCCCGCGCCAATGTGGAATGCGATGTTTCCGCAGTCTGTGCCAAGTTCGGCGGAGGCGGTCATGTCCGTGCCGCAGGATGCACCGTGGAAGCGGATACCCCCGAGGAGGCGTTGGCAATTGCAAGTGATGCCTTCCTTGAAGCCATTCGGGAATACAAAAATCAGATATAATCAGGATAAAACTATGGCAAAAAACAAACCGGACACCATAAGCGGTGTCCTTGTGATCAATAAACACGAGGGAGTGACCTCCCACCGTATTGTCTCTGCCGTCCGTAAGCTTTACGACACCTCACGGGTGGGACATACGGGTACCCTTGACCCCATGGCGACAGGGGTTCTCCCCATTCTCATCGGACGCGCGGCAAAGGCATCCGATTATCTGATGGCGGAGAACAAGCGATACACCGCCGAGATGAAATTGGGGCTGACAACCGATACGGAAGACATTACGGGTACGGTTCTGACTACATCCGACGCCATCCCGACGGAGGAACGGGTATTGGAAGTATGCCGCAATTTCGTCGGCAGGATTTCTCAGGTTCCCCCCATGTATTCCGCCATCAAAATCGACGGAAAGAAGTTGGTGGACATCGCACGTGAGGGAGGCGAGGTGGAACGAAAAGCAAGAGAGATCACCATTTTCAGCCTTGACGTGAAAAAAATCTCCCACGACACCTACCGACTTGACGTTGCCTGCTCCAAGGGGACGTACATCCGCACTCTTTGCAAGGATATCGGTGAATCGCTGGGATGCGGTGCCGTCATGTCTGCCCTTTTGCGGACGGAGACGGGGGTGTTCACGTTGGAGCAATCCGTCACCATCGCCGAACTGGAAGCAATGCCCTTTGAAGAACGGCTCACTCTGCCGAAGCCCGTGGAATCCCTGTTCATGGACCTTCCCGTCCTTGATCTCAACGATTTTCAAGCAAAGCTGTTCCGCGGGGGAGCTGAGCTTTATCAAAAGAAGCTGAAAACCGACTATCCCGTGGGTCAGCTGGTGCGGATCCGATACAAGGGTGAGTTTATCGCTCTCGGAAGAGTCGGCGAATACGATGCAGGTACGGCCATCAAGTCCGAGAAGCTGTTCGTGCTGTAACAATCAAACAGAAACAGGAGACAATGCCTGATTCCATCTTGTGAGTCAGACATCGTCTCCTGTATTTTTGTTTTTACGGAATCCCCGAATCCAACGGCAAACCAACCGTCAGATCTGTTTCCGAATCCTCTCAAAAGCACCTTTTTCCAATCGGGAAACCTGTGCCTGCGAGATGCCGATTTCCTCCGCAATCTCCATCTGGGTCTTCCCTTTGTAGAACCGCATGTTGATGATCTTTTTCTCCCGTTCCCCTAACTTCTTGATGGCTTCCTTCAGGGCGATATCCTCCAGCCACAGCTCGTCAGAGATGCTTTCGTCGCTGATCTGATCCATCACATAGATGGAATCCCCGCCGTCGCTGTAGACAGTCTCATAGAGAGACACCGGCTCGATAATGGCTTCCAGCGCATGGGTCACATCCTCCGTTTTCTCCCCGAGAACGGCAGCGATTTTCTCAATAGACGGCTCCTCATTTTCCTCCGCCGAAAGCTGTTCCTTCACCTGCAGCGCGCGGTAAGCAAGATCCCGCACCGATCGGCTGACGCGAATGGCGTTATTGTCACGGAGATATCGACGGATTTCTCCGATAATCATTGGAACGGCATAGGTGGAAAGCTCGACATCAATGTCCGTGTTGAAATTGTCAATTGCCTTGATTAGTCCGATGCACCCAACCTGAAACAGATCGTCCATGTTCTCCTTTCGGTTGGTAAATCGCTGGATAATACTG
>JAZQUQ010000085.1:0-7218 GCA_045631365.1 Eubacteriales bacterium
CGCCCATACCGCTTCCGCCGCCAAGGTGGAGGTCACGTTGCGGAAGCCTGCGGCACGGAGGTCTTCCATGACGTAATCTTCCACAAGTCCGCGGTCCATGCCCACCATTTCGGCAAGCTCGAAGCTGTCGCTGTCCTTTTCGATGTAGCTGCCCTTGATGATCAGGGTGCCGCCCGGTTTCAGCGTACGGTGAAGCTCTCTCGCCACCCGCTGTGTGTCGGGGAGGGTGCCGAACGCGGCGTAGGAGGTGATATAATCAAAGCTGTTGTCCGCAAGGGAAGAGCATCGTGCATCACAAGCCACGTATGCCACACGTCCGTCATCGGTTTTCATGTTCTGTCGGGTGAAAGCAAGAATCTCGGGGCAGATGTCCGTTGCCACAATGTCAAAATTCTTGTTTTCGGAATCCAGCAGCTGACTGAGCATTCCGCCCATTCCCGTAGCAAGGTCACAAACCGTGCCCGAGAAGCGCTTGATCAAAAGATCCATGCACTGATCCAGCCTTCCCTCGGCTTTTTTTGTGTCCTCGTTCTTTTTGGATTCGTAATCCTCGGTCCATTCCGTTCCCGTGATCATGAATTTTTCGGGATCGGCGCCGCTTTCCAAGGCTTCCTCGGGAATGTTCCAGCGGATTTTTTCCATCTGGCTTTTGGAAATCCGTTCGGAAACGAGATTGTAAACGCCGTGCTTGTGTTTGAATTCCGCGCCGCATTTGGGACAGCGGAGATCGTCCGTCAGCCCCACACGGCAGATGGGGCAGATGAGAAGTTCTTTTACGTTGATCATGTGGATTCCTTTTTATCTAAGCCATTGTTTGAAGAGAGCCGTTATCCCGCATCAGAACCAAGGATAACGCATGGTGATGTCGTTCCACTTGAATTCGCAGGGGACGGGATTGGTGAGCCAGTCGAGAGGCTCTGCTTCGTCTCTGCCGAGGGAGGAGATGCGGTAGATTTCGATGAGGCGGTCAATATCGTTGGGCTGCAGAATATTGGGCGCCGCGGAGATGAACAGTGCGGAATTGCAGCGTGCGATCAGGTCGGCGAAGAGAATATTCTTGTCCGTGGGAACATTCTTTGTAAAGCAAGCGCAGTCCGCGTCGGTGCGGAAGAAGGTGTCGTTCTGGGGATGGCGGTAGGTGAGACAGTGAACGCCGTAACGTCTTGTCAGCTCCCATTTTCTGCCGCTTGTGTCCTGACCGATGCGCTGTACGGGATGGATTCCTGCTGCAAGATGGTTGTAGGTGTTGCAGCCGATGACAAGAGCACCCTTTGCCGCGTCTTCAATGAGGCTATAAAGCTCCTTCAGTACCTGTGCATTGGTCTTTGAGCGATCCTTGAGATGCCAGCCGCCGCTTGTGAGGGACTGAGACCAGAAGTTTCTGCCCATGAAGTCCATACAGGTGAAGTCGTGCTTGATGAGGCCGTAGCCGCTTTCTACAAGACCGCGGACAAGGGAGTAGATGTATTCCTTGGCAGGGGCTGTGGTCACGTCTAAGATTCTGCCGGGACCCTTGCCGTCGTCGGCGTATTCCTGATTTTCGGAATAGCAGTCGTCGGGCAGAGTGGGGCAGAGATCGGGGCGAACCTGCATGGTGCGAACCCAAATGCCGGGAGTACAGCCCTTGGCACGGATGTCCTCCGCAACCACGCGCATATCACCGAAGTCGTCGTTGGGAACAAAGGGGCCGCCGTTGAAGCCGTCGGTACGGGGCATCTGCCAGCCGTCGTCGATGACCATGTAGGGAAGGGGCGCACCCTTCGCTGTGCCGGATGCAAGAAGGGCACACAGCTCCGCGTCACGCATCATGGCAGCTCTTGTGATCTTTCCGTAGGAATAATACCATGTGTTAAAGCCGTAGACGGGTGTTTTGGGGAGAACGGGCTTGTCGCACATCAGGCGGCAGAACCGCTTGGAGGCACGGAAGGTGTTCTCGCCCTCCACGCTTTCCATGGAAACAACGGTGCAGGCAAGGAGAGGCTCCTTCAGCTCAACCCCTTCTCCGCCGTTCCGTACGTCGATGGCAAGAACGATCTCATTGTCGTCCATGTGCCATGCACAGAAGGAGTTGCAGCCCGTCTTCACGCCGAAGCCGAAGGTGTGCTGTGCTTCGTCGGTCATGAGGAAGTACCAGGGAGCAAAGGTCCAGTCTTCTCTCGGCTTCCAGCCGATGTTGTTGATGGCAACCATCCATGCGTCACCGAGAGTTCTTGTGTAGGGCTTTACGTTAAAATCCCACGTGAGGCGAACTTCCTTTACGGGGACGCCGCAGGGATTGATGATCACGTCAAGACCGTGATCCGTGGGGATCAGCTCAACGATTCCGTCCACGGGGGCGGTAATCTGGGGCATATTTTTCGTTACAAACATAATTTACCTCGAACAATTCTTATTTGGGGTGTCTTTCGTAGGTGATTCTCACCTTTGCGTCGGTGTAAGGCTCCTGATACTGCAGGTCAACGGACTCTGTTGTCAGGAGATAGCGGCACAGGGCGTGGGTGTCGGTGATATCATCGGGCAGATGTACGCCGCAGTACGCGCGGTAGGGTACGTCGTGGTGGTAGTCGCCGCCGGAAGTGAGGATCAGCTCCGATGCATGAGCAAGCTCGGTCAGCTTGTCCACGTAGGTGCCGTCGTAGCTGGGGTGACTGCTCAGCTCCAGACCGTCAAGGAACTTCTGGTCGGGGAGCTTGTTCCGTCCGTTGCGGAAGGGATGTGCCTGAACCACCATACCGCCTGCCTTTTTAACGGCGTTGTACAGCTCCTCAAGGGTGTAGGAGAAGATCATGGGATGCTCCAGAGTGAAGTCGGTGTCCACACCGTAGATGAGGATATGTGCGCCGTCGTAATCGTCCATGGTGACTTCCATACCGTAGATGACCACGCATCCGATGGCGTCGCCGCATTCCTTGGTGTAGTAGAATTCGTCCACGTAGCTCTGTGCGTAAGCCTTGTGGTCGCCGCCGTCCTTCTGACGGAGGTAGTGGTTGGTGAGAACGATGCCGTCAATGCCGTTTTCCTTGGCAACCTGTACTATTGTGGGTGCCGTTGCCTGACAGCAGGTGCTGATGGGGCCTGTATGGGCATGAAGATCAATTAACATAATGAAATCCTTCCTTATATAGTTTCTATCACCGTCCATTATATCACAAACCGACGGGAGTGACAAGGCGAATTGTCAAAATTTCATGGGAAATCCGAGAGAAAAAGTGCGTTTTCGGTATGTTTACAAAAAGGTCATTGATTTTTTTTGGGTAAAGCGTATAATGGAATTGTTTCCCACGTGGAAAACGGACATTTTTCGAGAAAAAGGAGCAGGAAACAATGAAAATCGTAAAAATCGTGAAAAAAGCAATCCTTTTGATCCTTGCGGCGTGCGTGGTTGTTCCTCTTGGAATCTGGTGGGGCGCCCTTTTGAAAAACTACATACTGACCGTGAAATACAGAGACGTTTTGGAGAATATGGAATTCGCCGGCGAGGACGATGAGATTGAGGTGGATTTTGAGCGGATCATGTCGTATTCGGAAACGGAGATCAAAACCTATTTCGTAAAAAGAATGGGTGGAGATGAATCCTTGTGGGATTATGAAGTGGGTGGAATTTTCACCTACACCAAGATGCCCGACGGAAAGTGGGACCGCGGATATTTTGAGGGGGCGATCACATGGTCAGAGGCAGGCTCCGCCGATAACTATGTATGGCCGTATTGGCATCACTGTTTTCATAATGTAACTGATTGATAAAATAAAAATCGGGCTGTTCGCAGTGTGCGGCAGTCCGTTTTTTCTGTGAAATCGTTTATTTCCGTGCGATCAGCAGTAAGGTTCCCTCCACTCCCACTGTTGCGTAGGTGACCTCGGCAAATCCCGCCTCAAGGAGAAGGGCTGCCTCCTCGTTCGGGAGCTTGGGGCGGTCTACGTGGACGAAATCCTTCTCGCCCACCTCCTTGTTCAAGGCACGACGGGTGCGCCAATGCTCCTCGTACAGCTCCTCTTCCTCTTTGCAGCAGGCGTAGAAATCGCAGAGAAGAAACACGCCGTCGGGGGTCAGCGCATCCCGAATCCGTCGAAAGAGCGGGAGCTTTTCCGAGAGGGCAAAATGATGCATGGACTCCACGGAAACGGCACAGTCGAATTCTTCATTTCCGAGGGGAACGTCGAAATAACTGCCCATGAGGACGGTAATATCCTTATTCGGATGCTTCGCATAAAGCTGATCCACCAAGGCTTGGGTCATGTCCACTCCGACAACAGAAGGGAAGGGACGGTTCTCCTTCACACAAATCCGATCCAAGGCGTCAAGCTCCAGCCCCGTGCCGCACCCAAGGTCCAGAAGACGGCGGCAATCCGCGGGGATATGGGAGGCGGTCACGTCGTAGCAGGGGGCGAACATCATCATATGCTCGTCATACCCCTTCTGCCGCACGGTGAAGAAGTCCGACATCTCCTCCGCCGCCATGGAATTCTGTTCCTTGATAAACTCTTTCGTCTCCCTCATGTGTTTCTCGAAATCGGAACGGAGCGGGGGAAGCTCGGCGAAATTTTTTGTGATCATGGTATTCTCCTCAGTTTGATTTGTTTCAGTATAGCATACAACCGGGGGATAGTCAATGGTATATGTCAAAAATAAAAAAGACCGTCCAAAGACGGCACAACGAGAAAAATGCAATCCACTTTTTCACTTTTCACTATTACCTGTAACCTCAAAAAAAGTGACCCTTGACTGTATTCTTTCTTTACAAAATACAATCAAGGGTCACCGATTACTCTTAAAATCTAACATCTTTTTATCCTCTCTTTCTTCATCTGCCTTACGTTTTCCTTTTGCCATGACCGTTTTCATGGAACGTAAGACGAGGTTCCGTCACCGAGTTACCCAAAAAACTTTCGCCATTGCCGAGTATGGTTGATTCTCTATGATGGTTATATTTGATTTGTCCTGTGCTGCAAATGTGACTACGCTGCGTTGTTTTCTTTATCTATGTAAAACGTGACACCGTCGTGACTTTGCCCGGCAATCCGATCAAATACTTTACTGTGCTACTCGTCTTGGGGAATCCCTGTCCTTCAGCGGTTCATTGGTTTTTCCTCCGTTTGTTTTTTGCCGTCGTGCTCCGAACCTTGTGTTTTTTTGTTTGGTTCTGAAGTTTTACTTGTTCATTGGTTCTTTCCTCCTTTGTGTCTATATTATAACACAGTTTTCGGAGGATTTCAATTGACAAATTAGCAAAAGATAACAAGATTTTTTTGTGTAATGGAGAGAAGTTCAAACGGGATTCACATTTGCTCTTTACAAACGGCTCAGAATGTGGTATAATAGAAGTGTTGCGGGACTTAAAACGAAACGGGTCTCTGAGAAGTGACCGTTCGCTTCCGTTCCCACGGTCAGAAGGGCAGAGGAGCCCTTTTTTTCTTTGTCTGACGATCCGTTATGTTTCTCCGCACATGCAGAGACCGGAAAAAATAAAAAAACAGGTGACCCTTGATCATGTTCTTTCTTCACAAAACACAATCAAGGGTCACCGATTACTCTTTGTATCTAACATCTTGTTGGCTGCCTCTCTTTCTGTTGTCTATCCTTCTGCATCAAACGAATTTTTATATGGAGGAGTTGTACGTACTGCAATACATCTTTTCTTTTACTTCCCGAAGTCGAAACGCCGTTCCTTCTTCGTTGTCTGAGGCATAAGGACGAAGGTTTGATTCACCGGATTTCAACTGCTCCTTTCGGATCGGATTGAAATCCTGTCTTCTTACTTGTTCATTGGTGTTTCCTCCTTTGTGTCTATATTATAGCACAGTTTTCGGGGAATTTCAATTGACAAATTAGCAAAAGATAACAAGAATTTTTTGTGTAATGGGGAGAAGTTCAAATGGGATTCACATTTGTTCTTTACAAACGGGTCAGAATGTGGTATAATAGAAGTGTTGCGGGACTTAAAACGGAATGGTTCTGAGAGAAGTGACCGTTCGCTTCCGTCCCCACGGTCAGAAGGGCAGAGGAGTCCTTTTTTTCTTTGTCCCACGTTCCGTTCTGTGCCGTTCTGTCGGCTCGGTAATGCTTGTGCCTCTCGATGTATGCCGGAACCGCAAGAAAACAAAAAAACAGGTGACCCTTGATCATGTTCTTTCTTCACAAAACACAATCAAGGGTCACCGATTACTCTTTGTATCTAACATCTTGTTGGCTGCCTCTCTTTCTGTTGTCTGCCTCCTGCGATCCTTTCAACATCAAACCTTCAACGCTTATTCACTCTTTCTCAAATGGAGAATCCTTTTCGTCCGTTGTGTTTTCATTCTGCAGGGAGCGAAGGTGATTGATCGGGACTATTTCGGTTGTTTTGATATCTTCTTTGTTCCCATGAAATTTCTCGTCTCTCATTGGGTTTATCTTGAAGTGTACTCGGAACACCTGAGTCCCGGTGGGTTTCTTACTGGTTCATTGGTTTGTTCCTCTCTTTCTTTGTGACTACATTATAACACAAAAAAACGGAAAAATCAATTGACAAATCAGCAAAAGATCACAACAAAATTTTGTGCAACGGGTAGAACTTCAAACGATATTCATAAAAGGACTTTACAAGCGCATATACCATGTGGTATAATAAATTTATGCGGTGTCAAAAAATTCGACACCGCATTTTCTGTATCACCCGTTAGATATGCCATTGTATAAAGGTTTTTGAAAAGTTGTGGGGTTGAAATATTGGCTGCGCCAAAATTTCGGGGAAGAGAAACTTTTTGCAAAAAGTTTCTCTTCCCCCCTTAGAATCATCAATTAAATTTGAAAGAGTAAAGATCGGCGTCCTTCAGCTCGATGCGGAGACGGACGGGTTTGCCTGCCAGGTCGGAGAGGGGCTTTTCGAAGTCCACGTTTCGCTCGACCATGTCACCCCAGATGATGTCGCTGTCGTATCCGTCGATGGGTGTGCCGTTTTCGTCGCAAATCTGAATGCGGATGTGACCAAGCCCCGAGGTGGCATAGTTGATTTCCAGCGCATTTCCCTCAAAGGTTACGGGAACGGTGGTGATCACGCCGCCCTTGAAGCTGCCGTGCCAGGAGTAGAAGCCGTCCATACGAACGGTGTAGCGGACGATTCTTGTGTTCGCCACGTTGAATCCTTCGGGACGGTAGATGGAAAGCTCCTTCACGCCCTCGAAGTAGTCGGATTCGGTTTCGATCATGTCGTAGCCGAGGTAGCAGTCCTCGTAGTACCA